>JBDLTI010000015.1:0-40742 GCA_039805865.1 Pseudomonadota bacterium
CTGGTTATTTACCCAAGTTGGAAAGCAGCCCGTCGTCACAGTTTAATCAGATGCTACAAAATGTGATGGGCTATCTCTTGCCCCGGACAAATTACACGGATTTCAAAGGGCTGATCGAATCTCATATTGATTTCAAAGCAGCTGCCAGACTCAATACGCCTGACAGTACGACATTGTTGATGGGTGCTGCGGATGTCCTCAAGGGGAAGATGAAAATCTTCAACTCGCGTGAGGATGACATCACCCCGGAAACGATTATGGCCTCTGCGGCTATTCCAAGTGTGTTCCCGGCCATGCAGATTGGTGAAGACTATTACTGGGATGGTTTATTCTCTTCGAATCCGCCGTTAAGCCCATTGTTGCGTCCGATACGTATGGGGAATAGCCGTTTGCCCGAAGAGATCTGGATTGTGATGATTGATCCGCTGGAGTATCACAAGGTTCCGACATCGCCGGATGAAATTCTGGAGCGCAGAACCCAGATGACCAGCAATATCTCGCTGGTGCAGGATATCGAAAAGATCGCCATGCAGTGGATCATGGTCAACAATGGTGGCGTGAAACCGGAGTATCTCGAGAGCATGGGTTTTTCCCATGCGCATCAATTACGCATTCGCTTTATCAAGATTTCAGAAGACATTCAGCGCACGCTGGATTATTCGAGCAAGCTTTCTCGCAGCCCACAGCTCATCGATGGGCTGATCGCCGAAGGTAAAGCGCAGGCTGAGCAATTTATTGCATCACTCAGTGAGCCTGGGCTAACGCCAATGGAAGCGCTAAAGCAGATATCAGCCTAATGCAGTAATCAAAGGTCGATGCGCCGGCTGATGATCATCGAATCGGCGATGGGCAGACTCAGGAATTCAATCGGTTGTTGCGCATTGCGGAACATCATCCGGTATAAATTACGACGCCAGTGCATCATGCCGCGCTCTGGACTGATACCGACTACCCACTGTGTGATGAAAAAAGACGCTGGATCGGGATATTTCGGGATATTCCCTGGCCAGCGCGCTTTCAGCTCATCGGTAATGGAGATGCGTTCCATAAAGCCACAGTTCAGTTGTATTTGAATAAAGCCTTTGGTGCAGAGGGTGACGTTCACTCTGTCTTCTGGTGCTACATATGGGGTGAGGGCGTATTTAACGTAAAGTAGCGCCACCTGTTCATGAATCACGCCAAAGTGTTCCATGGTTGTACGTAGACCTCTAGGGGTGAGGTTCGGATCGTTCAGTAGATAAATCCCGGTGCCTTTGGTACGAGGGGTTTTATCCGTAATCTGATTGGCTATAAATTCGGTAATCGGTACGGTGTCTTTACGAACGCGTTCGAAGAGCGTGATTCGGGCGCGGTGCCAAGTGGTCATGATAATAATCATGACCAAGCTGAGCGCAAGCGGTAACCAGCCACCATCGAACAGCTTAAGCGTGTTCGATGCAAAGAACACAGAGTCAATTGCGATGAAGGTGCAGGCGCCTAGAATAGATTGCCAGGTCTTCCAGCGCCAGATATTGATAACGGCAACAATGGCTAGGAAGTCCGTGATGAGCATGGTGCCGGTAACGGCAATACCGTAAGCGGAGCCGAGCGCGCTGGATGATTTGAAGATCAGGATGACAGCAACAACACAAATGGCCAGTAGCGTGTTAACGGTGGGAACAAAGATCTGGCCGAAAGAATCGGCTGCCGTTTGCAAGATCCGCATGTGTGGCAGAAAACCCAGTTGCCAGGCTTGGCGTGTCATCGAGAAAGCCCCTGAAATAACGGCTTGCGAGGCAATCACTGTGGCAAGCGTAGCCAGAATGATTAGTGCCGGGTGCAGCACGGCGGGTGCCATCATGTAGAACAGATTGCTTAAGGTGTCTGGCTGGTTGAGCAGCAGTGCACCTTGTCCGAAATAGTTAAGTACCAGTGAGGGCAGTACCAGACCCGTCCAGACAATACGAATTGGCAGTGGGCCAAAGTGCCCCATGTCTGCATAAAGCGCTTCCGCACCGGTGAGACACAGCACCACAGCGCCCAGCGCAAAAAATGCGAGGGGTCCGTGGGTTGCCAGAAATTCGATGGCATGGAGTGGGTTTAATGCAGCTAGAACACCGGGGTGCTGCAGGATGTTGAGAACCCCCAGGGCGCCAATCGCAATAAACCAGACCAACATGACCGGACCAAAAAAGAGGCCGATGGTGCCGGTGCCGCGGCGTTGTGACCAGAAGAGCGCGAGCAGAATCCCGAGTGCCACGGGGATCACAATGTCTTTGAGGCTTGGAGATATCAGCTCCAGTCCTTCTACAGCAGAAAGTACAGAAATAGCCGGCGTAATCACGCCGTCACCATAAAAGAAAGAGGCTCCGATGAGCCCAAGCACCAGGAGAGTGCGACGTTTAGGCGAGTCTTCCGGTAGGCGGCCCATGGCCAGTGCCATTAGCGCCATGATGCCGCCTTCACCATGGTTATCGGCACGCATCATGAAAAAGACATACTTCAGCGACACCACCATCATGAGTGACCAGAAGAAGAGAGACAGCACGCCGTAGATATTTGATTCGCTCACCGGTACCGAATGGATGCCGTTGGAAAACACCTGTTCGAAGGCGTAGAGGGGGCTTGTGCCGATATCACCGAAAACGATACCCAATGCGGCGAGGCTGAGTGCCTGCAGGGATTTTTTGGTGGTTGCTTCAGAACTGCTCATGGTTTGGCTTAGACGATTGTATAGCCTTGAATTATATCAATCGAAGCTATGCATGCACTTTGGTGTGGACACATAACGAATGTTCCTTGACAGCGGTTATTTGATGTTTATACTCTTGTATAAACATCCGTAGCAAAAGGAGCAGGCTGTGAGCGAAGCGATTCTAGATATTAAGCATTGGGGCAACTCACTGGGTGTGCGTTTACCTGCGGCATTGGCTCGCGAAGCAGGGCTGACGGTTGATCAACGTGTGCGGCTAGTTGTTGAAGATGGCCGTGTAGTCATCACTCCCCTAAGCAATGAGCGATTGACGCTGGAGCAGCGTTTGGCTACCTACGATGTGCAACGGCATGGTGGCGAAGCAATGTGCACAGATGAACACCTCGGAGCAGAGCGGTGGTAGGGCGCCCCCGAGTGGGTTCGCAATGGGTACCGGATCGACAGGACATTATCTGGATTGATTGCAACCCGCAGTCGGGGCGAGAGATGAAGGATTTGCATCCATTTCTTGTTTTATCCCCCAAGGCATTTAACGAAAAGACCTCTATGGTTATCGGCCTCCCTATGACCACAGCTGCATACAATGCAGACAATCCATTTGCCGTGGCTGTGGGGCATGTAGAAAAGCGAGGTCAACCCAAAGTGAGTTTTGTTCTGTGTCACCAGCCTAAATCGTTCGATTGGCGGGCGCGTGCCGCAAAATCACACCCATTAGGTGTATTGGATACGGTAGCTTTTCAGGAGGTATGTGCGGTCTTGAATCAGATCGTGCAGATTGCTTGAGCCTGTTTAATTATAGGAAGTATTCGAACAACAAAAAGCCCCGGAGCGTTGAACCTCCGGGGCTTTTTGTTACTGCTTAAGCAGACTACTTAGCCGCAGGTGCCTACTGCACCGCAGGCGGTACAGAAGTCACACCCATCCTTACGGATCATGGTGGTGTTACCGCACTCGCTGCACAGCTTGCCTTGAACCGGCTTTACGGCGCCTTCTTCGGTTGGAGCTTGCAGAATGCCCATTTGCTTCAGCGGGAAGCCATTCTCGTCGAGAATGCCCAGCATGGCGTAGCGATGCAGAATCAAGTGTGCCAGGTAAGCAATAGTCGACGGGTAGGTCTGTTGCTTACGTGAACCCGGTACGAAAGCCAGCATGTCGCCAAGGGGTTCCGGGTAGTCCAGCAGCTTGCGTAGCTTCATGCCGATCCAGGCCGGATCAATGACGCGCATGTCGGTGGACAGCAGCTTCGACAGACCATCCAGAGCACGCGGGTAGTTACCCGACAGCCACATCGAGTACGGGCGGCTGACGCCGTCCGGCAGGGTGATTTCTTTGAGGCCCAGGACGAAGTCTTCACCGGTGTTCGGGTTGAAGATATCGACGGTCCAAGACAGCGTGCCATCGGTACCGGTCTTCGGTTCCTTGGCGCTCATCAGGGCGTCATACACTGGCGTTGGCATGTCCTGCTTGAACCAACCCAGTTGCTCGACGCGGTAGCGCACCAGTTGGGCGAAGGCCGAAACCGATGACGACATGAGCTGACGCTCACCGTTCGGTGGAAAGGACATGTCGAAGGATTCACCCGCTGACGGGGTGTTGGACAGCGAGTCGAGCTTGAGCTTCAGCCAAGCCGGGTCGTTGGCGCGCATGTCCATCGACAGGGTCTTGGCAACCGCGCCCAGGCCACGAGGTTGATCAGGGCCGTTAACCCAGACTTCGAATGGCCAGTTTTTGGCTTCTTGTTCAACGTGACCTACGAAGAGCGCGAACTTGCCGAACGGACCATCAATCATGTAGGTCCAGGCCAGGTTGCCTTCAGGCAGGTTAGGGCGGTTTGGCCAGCGCAGTGAGGAAAGAACTGGTGCCGGCAGATCTTTGATGTGCAGACGACGGTTGGCGTCGCCAGTGACAAAGTCCTGTGGCTGCTTCTGCGCTTCTTCCTGCTTCGGCGTATCAACCGACAGCACCGAACCCAGCACGCTGTTCGGACGATACGTGGCCAGACCCTTCAGGCCAGCCTTCCAGGCTTGCATGTACAGATCCTGGAACTCTTCGTACGGGTAGTCGGCCGGTACGTTCACTGTCTTCGAGATCGAGGTATCGATAAATGGTGCAACCGCAGCCACCATGTCTTTATGCGCCTTGGCGGATAGTTCCAGCGCGGTTACAAAGTAGTCTGGCAGGTTGTTCACATCACCGCCCAGGTGACGGTACAGACGCCAGGCGTGATCTTCAACCGCGTACTCTTTAATGGTGCCATCGGCCATGCGCTTCTTGCGGGTATAGGTCCACGAGAAGGCGGGTTCGATACCGTTCGAGGCATTGTCGGCAAAGGCCAGCGAAATGGTGCCGGTCGGTGCAATCGACAGCAGGTGCGAGTTACGCAGGCCGTGCTTACGGATTTCTGCTTTAACTTCGCTTGATAGACGCGAGGCAAAGTTGCCACCCGACAGATACAGCTCGGCGTTAAACAGCGGGAAGGCACCGCGTTCTTTGGCCAGATCAACCGAAGTCAGATAGGCGGTATCACGCATGAATTCGGAAATCTTCGAAGCCATGGCCAGTGCCTCTTGCGAGTCATAGCGCAGCTTCAACATGTACAGCGCATCACCCAGGCCAGTGAAGCCAAGGCCGACACGGCGCTTGTTCATGGCTTCCTGTTGCTGGTTGGCCAGTGGCCAGTGGGTGGCATCCAACACGTTGTCCAGCATGCGGGTCGATACTTTAACGACTTCACCGAAGGCGGCGAAATCGAATTCAGCCTTGTCGCCAAATGGATCAATGACAAAGTGGGTAAGATCGATCGAACCCAGGCAGCAGCAGCCGTAAGGTGGTAGCGGTTGCTCTGCACACGGATTCGTTGCTTCGATCAGTTCGCAGTAGTTGAGGTTGTTGTCCTTGTTCATGCGATCCAGGAACAGGATGCCTGGTTCTGCGTGATCGTAAGTGGACTGCATGACCTGATCCCAAAGGTCGCGGGCACGCACCTTGCGGTAAACCCACATACCGTCTTCGCGCTGGTAGGCGCCTTCGGCCAGGATATCTTCGTTAGGTTCGGCAATATGGACCAGCTCAACACTATCGTCTGCTTCAACGGCCTTCATGAACGGATCGGTGACGCCGATCGAGATGTTGAAGTTGGTCAGGTCGCCTTTGTCTTTGGCGTGGATGAACAGTTCGATGTCCGGGTGATCGCAACGCATGACACCCATCTGGGCGCCACGTCGCGCACCAGCTGATTCGACGGTTTCGCACGAACGGTCGAATACACGCATGTACGAGACAGGACCTGAAGCGCGGGAGTGGGTGCCTTTAACGCGGGCGCCTTGTGGGCGAATCGACGAGAAGTCGTAGCCCACGCCGCCGCCACGACGCATGGTTTCGGCCGCTTCAGCTAGGGCAGTGTAGATGCCTGGGCGGCCATTAACTGTTTCAACCACCGAGTCGCCCACCGGCTGCACAAAGCAGTTGATCAGCGTGGCTTGCAGGTCAGTACCGGCAGCGGAGTTAATACGGCCGGCTGGCACAAAGCCGTTTTCTTGCGCCCACAGGAATTTGCTTTCCCATTTGGCGCGATGTTTTTCATCTTCCACTTTAGCCAGGGCACGGGCAACGCGGGCGCGAACTTCCTGGATCGATTGTTCTTTGCCCTTGGCGTATTTTTCGATCAGTACTTCCGTGCAGATTTCCTGAGGCGAAAGATCGGCACGTGCGGTTGCGGCTGTCTGTTGGGTGTTTGTCTCGGTAGTCATTATTCTGTCCGTAACGATTTTGTATTCGATGGAGTCTGTAAAACTCGGGAAAATTTGTATGGATGAAATTTACTACATCTAGTGTCTAAGTTCAAACTTTTCTCTAGATATAGTGTTTTTGCTCAAAGCGAGTCGTATCAAGGGCTTGCGCGATTGCCCTCACTGAACCCCTTGATTTACGCCTCTAAAAATAATTTTCAGCGTCTAAATGATCTGAATTGGCGGGCTGTGTTGCCGGATAGCTGTGTCGGGTGCGCCGCCCCTATGTTTGCTGCAAAGCGTCATACGCAAAGCCTTGTCGGCACAGGGAATAAGCTCAGTGCGTGCTAGAATTTGAGGCAGTTCAGGCGCAATTCAGGTGTTTTGCCGCCAGAAATTTCACAAAAATTTCAGAAAAATCAGACACTATGTCCGGAAATACGATCGGTACCCTGTTTACAGTCTCCTCGTTTGGCGAATCCCACGGGCCAGCCATTGGTTGCGTGGTGGATGGTTGCCCCCCGGGGTTGGCGATTACCGAAGCCGATATCCAGGCAGAACTGGATCGCCGTAAGCCCGGTACATCACGTCATGTCACGCAGCGTCGCGAACCGGATTCGGTAGAAATTCTGTCGGGTGTTTTCGAGGGTAAAACCACCGGCGCACCGATAGGATTGCTGATTCGCAATACCGATCAGCGCAGTAAAGACTACGGCAATATCTCGGAGCAGTTTCGCCCGGGGCATGCCGATTACACCTACTGGCAAAAGTACGGCATTCGCGATTACCGTGGTGGCGGTCGTTCATCGGCTCGTGAAACTGCCGTGCGTGTTGCTGCCGGGGCTGTTGCCCGCAAATGGCTGTTCGAGCGTTACGGCATTATGATCCTGGGCTGGATGGATCAACTGGGTCCGATCGAGATTCCTTTTGTTGCGGCTGATCAGATTGATCAAAACCCGTTCTTTGCGCCGAATAATGAGATCGTTCCCGAGCTTGAAGCGTATATGGATGCGCTGCGCAAAGACGGTGACTCCGTTGGCGGCGGCATTACCGTCATGGCACAGGGTGTGCCTGCGGGGTGGGGAGAACCCGTCTATGACCGATTTGACGCGGATCTGGCCCATGCACTCATGAGTATTAATGCAGTGAAGGGCGTAGAAATCGGAGCCGGCTTTGATTCGATTGTTCAGCGAGGTACCCAACATGGTGATGAAATAACACCACAGGGCTTCTTGAGCAATAACGCTGGTGGCGTGCTGGGTGGTATTACCACCGGGCAGGACATCGTTGCGCGTATCGCGATTAAGCCAACTTCGAGCATCCGCACGCCGCGTCGTAGTATCAATGTCCGTAATGAAGAAGTGATGGTCGAAACTTTTGGTCGTCATGATCCTTGTGTGGCGATTCGTGCCACGCCGATTGCCGAATCCATGATGGCGATTGTGTTGATGGATCATGCCTTGCGGCATCGTGCCCAATGTGGCGACGTGGATTCGGGTTTACCGCAGGTGCCCGCTTCGGCACCGCGTGCCTGAGCCATTAAACGCTCACTAGGGTCTGCTTTCTGATGACTGGCGCGCAGCTTCCGTATTGGCGCCTGTCACTCTATTATTTTTTCTATTTCGCGTTTATCGGCGTTTTTTCGCCATATTTCACACTCTATCTGCAGGGCTTGAGCCTGAGTGCGGCGGACATCGCGCTGCTTATGTCGCAGATGCAGCTGATGCGTTTGTTAGCGCCCACTTTTTGGGGCTGGCTGGCCGATAAGCGGGGACGTCGGGTCGACATCATCCGGCTGTCGGCACTCTGTGCCTGTGTTGGCTTTACCGGCTTCTTCCTGACGGATGATTTTATTCATCTGTTCATACCGATGACACTGATGGCCTTCTTCTGGAGTGCTTCGCTGCCACTGGTAGAAAGCCTGACCTTTGTACACCTCAAGGACCAGCCGCAGCGCTATAGCCAGATCCGGGTCTGGGGTTCGGTGGGTTTTATTGTGGCCGTGCTGCTGGGTGGCGCGTTGCTCGATCAACTGCCGATTAGTGATGTGCCCGCGATGGTGTTTGTGGTGCTGATCGGTATTCTGGTGATGGCGTTTAAAGTGCCGGAGGGGTTGCATCTTCCCCGAACGGGCGCAGCCGAAGCCGCTGATGAGGCGATGGCTTCATTAGGGTCGGTGATGCGTGAGCGTCGCGTGTGGATGCTGTTGCTCGCCTGTTTTCTGATGTCATCGGCACATGGCGTGTATTACGTGTTTTATTCGATCCATCTGGATGCGCTGGGGTACAGCAAGGGCATGATTGGTCTGCTCTGGTCGCTTGGGGTGCTGGTCGAAATTGGGCTGTTTATGGTGATGGCACCCTTGATGAAGCGCTATAGCTTGCGTTTGTTGTTGCTGGTTACCTATGCGGTTGCGGTGGTGCGTTTTCTGATGATCGGTTGGGGAGGGGAATCGCTTATTTTGTTACTGATTGCCCAGACCATGCACGGCGTTACCTTCGGGGTGCATCATGCGGCATCGATTGCTGCGGTGAATGACTGGTTTCCCAAGCATATTCACGCCAGGGGTCAGGCGCTGTATTCCAGCCTGTCTTTCGGCGGTGGCGGTTTATTTGGCGGCCTCGTTAGCGGCCTGGTTTGGGATCCGCTGGGCGCTGGCTGGGCGTTCACATTGGGTGCGGTTTTTGCGCTGGCCGGCTGGTTTTGTATTGCCAAGGGAATCTCTGTAC
The DNA here is from genome assembly GCA_039805865.1 of Pseudomonadota bacterium. Classification (GTDB taxonomy): domain Bacteria; phylum Pseudomonadota; class Gammaproteobacteria; order Burkholderiales; family Rhodocyclaceae; genus Fluviibacter. The sequence goes on from JBDLTI010000015.1 coordinate 9,150, forward strand.
AGGCTGAAACCCCAAACAGCGCGCCCCTTGTGCGATAATTTCCGGCTCTGGGCCGTGCTTGGCACGGCATTGCATCTACGGAATTCGCCATGGCAAAAACACTTTACGATAAATTGTGGGAAAACCACGTTGTCCGTCAGGAAGAAGACGGTACGGCACTGATCTATATTGACCGGCATCTGGTGCACGAGGTGACCAGTCCGCAGGCTTTTGAAGGCCTGCGCCTGGCAGATCGGAAAGCCTGGCGTATTGAATCTGTGGTTGCTACGGCGGATCACAATACCCCGACGGACGGCTGGGAAAAGGCCGAAGGGACTGCCTGTATCGATGACGAAATTTCCCGCCTGCAGGTCGATACGCTTGATGCCAACATTCGTGCGAACGGTGCGTTAGCTTATTTCCCATTCAAAGATGTGCGCCAGGGCATCGTCCACGTGGTTGGTCCGGAGCAGGGTGCAACGCTGCCGGGCATGACCGTTGTCTGCGGTGATTCGCATACCTCAACGCATGGTGCGTTTGCTGCACTCGCCTTTGGTATCGGCACCTCGGAAGTCGAGCACGTGCTGGCCACGCAGACACTGGTTTCCAAAAAATCCAAGTCGATGCTGATTCGCGTTGACGGTCCGGTTAGCAAGGGTGTTGGTGCCAAGGACATCGTGCTGGCGATTATCGGCAAAATAGGTACCGCTGGTGGTACGGGTTACGCCATCGAGTTTGCCGGTAGCGCTATTCGCGGTTTGTCGATGGAAGGCCGCATGACCGTTTGTAATATGGCGATCGAAGCCGGTGCCCGCGCCGGCATGGTAGCTGCGGATGACACCACAATCAATTATGTGCAAGGCCGTAACTTCGCGCCGAAGGGCAGTGATTGGGACAAAGCGGTTGCTTACTGGCGTACGCTGCATACCGATGAGGGTGCCAAGTTCGACAAGGTTGTTGAGCTCGATGCACGCGCCATTCAGCCGCAGGTGACCTGGGGCACCTCACCGGAAATGGTGATCGGCATCAACGAGATGATTCCGGACCCGGCCAAAGAACAGGATCCGGTTAAGCGCGAAGGGATGGAACGCGCGCTGGCCTACATGGGCCTGAATCCGAACACACCAATTGCCGGTGTGCCAGTCGATAAGATTTTTATCGGTTCGTGCACCAATTCACGTATCGAAGATTTGCGTCAGGCCGCGGCCATTGTGCGCGGCCGTTCGGTCGCTGCGACTGTGAAGCTGGCCCTGGTAGTGCCGGGTTCAGGTCTGGTCAAGCGTCAGGCCGAAGAAGAGGGTCTGGACAAGATTTTCAAGGCCGCAGGCTTTGAATGGCGTGAACCGGGTTGTTCGATGTGTCTGGGCATGAATGCGGATCGTCTGTCGCCGGGTGAGCGTTGTGCCTCGACCTCGAATCGTAACTTTGAAGGCCGTCAGGGTCCGATGGGACGTACCCATCTGGTCAGCCCGATTATGGCTGCAGCCGCCGCTATTGCCGGCCGCTTTGTTGATGTGCGGGAGGTGCTGTAATGGATAAGTTTGCTGTGCTAGATGGCCTGGTGGCACCGCTGGATCGTGCCAATGTGGATACCGATGCCATCATCCCCAAGCAGTTCCTGAAGTCGATCAACCGTTCGGGGTTTGGCCCATTTGCTTTTGACGAATGGCGTTACATAGATGTGGGACAGCCTGGTCAGGATTGCACCAACCGTCCGCTGAATCCGCAGTTCTCGCTGAACCAGCCGCAATTCAAGGGTGCGTCGGTGTTGCTGACCCGTCAGAACTTCGGTTGCGGTAGCTCGCGTGAACACGCCCCATGGGCGCTGCTCGACTATGGCTTCCGCGCCATTGTTGCCGAATCCTTTGCCGACATTTTCTTTAACAACTGTTTCAAGAACGGCATTCTGCCGATCGTGTTGCCAACGCAAGTCGTTGATCGTCTCTTCGCAGAAACGCTGGCCACACCGGGTTACCGCCTGGTGGTTGATTTACCGAATCAGGTGGTGCGTACGCCGTCTGGGGATGCGATTCCTTTTGATGTGGATGCTTTCCGCAAGGAATGCCTGATCAATGGTTGGGATGATATTGGCCTGACGCTGCGTCATGCTGATGCGATTCATGCCTATGAAGATCGTCGCCGTAACGAACAGCCTTGGTTGTTTGCTAAATAATTTTCTGGAGTATTTCTGATGTCTCGCAAGATTCTCGTACTGCCGGGTGACGGCATTGGCCCTGAAATTACTGCTGAAGCAGTGCGCGTGCTCGAAGCGCTGAATAAGAATGGCTTAGGTCTGGAAATTAGCACCGGTCTGCTCGGCGGCTGTGCCGTTGATGCTACCGGTGAACCGTATCCGGCTGAAACACGCGCCAAGGCGGACGCGGCCGACGCTGTACTGCTGGGTGCTGTGGGTGGCCCGCAGTGGGATACGCTGCCGCGTGAACAGCGCCCGGAGCGTGGTCTGCTCGGCATTCGCAAGCACCTGAATCTGTTTGCCAATCTGCGTCCGGCCATTCTGTATCCGGAGCTGGCCAATGCATCGTCCCTGAAACCGGAAGTCGTGTCGGGCCTGGATATTCTGATCGTGCGTGAACTGACCGGTGACATTTACTTCGGTCAGCCACGTGGTGTGGAAGAGCGTGATACGGAGTGGGGCCGCCAGAAAGTGGGCTTTAACACCATGGTTTACGCCGAGAGCGAAATCCGCCGTATTGCCCATGTGGCTTTCCAGGCCGCTCAGAAGCGCGGCAAGAAGTTGTGCTCGGTCGATAAGATGAACGTGCTGGAATGTACCCAGTTCTGGCGCGATATCTTCGAAGAGATCGCCAAGGAATATCCGGACGTTCAACTCTCGCACATGCTGGTGGATAACGCCGCCATGCAGCTGGTGCGTGCGCCCAAGCAGTTCGATGTGATGGTCACCGGCAATATGTTCGGCGATATCCTCTCGGATGAAGCCTCGATGCTTACCGGTTCGATCGGCATGCTGCCATCGGCCTCGCTGGATCAAAACAACAAAGGTCTGTACGAGCCGTCGCACGGTTCCGCCCCTGATATCGCCGGTAAAGGCGTGGCTAACCCGCTGGCAACGATTCTGTCCGCCGCCATGCTCCTGCGCTACACTTTCAGTTTGGAAGCCGAAGCGGTGCGTATCGAGAATGCGGTACGCACGGTGTTGGCTCAGGGTTATCGTACGGCCGATATCTATGAAGAGGGCACTCGCAAGGTGGGTACCCGCGAGATGGGCGATGCCGTACTGGCCGCGCTGTAATTGAAGTCATATCAATAAATAGCAGTTCACACGGAGATAAGAGTCATGGCAAAGCCTGTCGTTGGTCTGGTCGGTTGGCGCGGTATGGTGGGTTCGGTCCTCATGCAGCGCATGCAGGAAGAAAAAGACTTCGCCCACATTGAGCCAGTGTATTTCTCCACGTCGAATGCGGGCGGCGATGCGCCGGCTTTCGGTGGTGTGAGCTCAGGCGAGAAACTGCAAGATGCCAGCAACATCGATGCGCTCAAGAAGATGGACATCATCCTGACCTGTCAGGGTGGCGACTACACTAAAGAGGTGTATCCGAAGTTGCGTGCAGCCGGCTGGAATGGCCACTGGATTGATGCCGCTTCCGCATTGCGTATGGCCGATGATGCCGTGATCGTGCTCGACCCGGTGAATCGCGACGTGATCGATGCCTCGTTGGGCAAGGGCGGTAAAAACTGGATCGGCGGTAACTGTACCGTGTCGCTCATGCTGATGGGTCTGGGTGGTCTGTTCGAACACAAGCTCATCGACTGGGTGTCGTCGATGACTTATCAGGCAGCGTCAGGTGCCGGTGCACAAAATATGCGTGAGTTGATTTCGCAAATGGGCACCATCCATGCGTCGGTGGCTGATCTGCTGGATGATCCGAAGTCGGCTATTCTGGAGATCGACCGCAAAGTTGCCGAAACCATCCGTTCGGATGCGTTCCCTAAAAAGAATTTCCGTAACACACCGCTGGCCGGTTCGCTGATTCCATGGATCGATGTCCCGGTTGAGCATGGCCAGTCGAAGGAAGAATGGAAAGGCGGCGCTGAGTGCAATAAGATCCTCGGTAATCCGGCGTTCCGTTCGCCAGGTTCGATTCCTATTGATGGTTTGTGTGTGCGTATCGGCGCCATGCGCTGTCACTCGCAAGCGCTCACCATCAAGCTCAAAAAAGATGTACCGCTGGACGAAGTGAGCGACATTCTGGCCAAGGCTAACGATTGGGTGAAGGTTGTGCCGAATGAGCGTGAACTGAGCGAGCGTGACCTGACGCCAGCAGCCGTGACCGGTACGCTGACTGTGCCGGTGGGGCGTCTGCATAAAATGGCGATGGGTCCGGATTATCTGGCAGCGTTCACCTGTGGTGATCAGTTGCTATGGGGTGCGGCAGAGCCATTGCGTCGCATGCTGCGTATTCTGGTAGAAGCTTAATCAATTAAGTGGACGCGCCCCGTCTGGCTTGATAGCCGGACGGGGCGTTGTCGTTAAAACGAGTAGCGTAGATGAATATTCCTGATTGGGTCTGGGTTGTCGGTTGCCTGACACTCTTGTTATTGGGTTTGCAGTTGGGTGTCAGTCTTGGCCGTGCCGGTGAAAAAGCTCGGCAGGGTGACTGTGCCAAGCCGGATCATGATGATCGGCCACGCGTGACGCCTCAGCCTAAAGTGAGCTGGGGGTCGATAGACCTGGATTTGTCTTCCCCGGCCAAAGACAAATCATCAGGCGCTGATCACTAAGTATGGTGCGTGTCCCGGCTGCCTTTGCGATGCGGATGTCGCCAGCGATCAAGTTGATCTCTGTCTTCGCAGTCGCCATCGCCTTGCAGTCTGTGTCAGGTTTGCCGTTAGCGGCAGCTTTGTGCCTTTGGGCGCTAACGCGGCATCGCGTTCGCTTCTTTAAGTTGTTACGCCGGGTACGATTATTGATCGTTGTGCTGTTTGTGGTGACGCTGCTCATGACACCGGGTACAGCGCTATGGCCCGATTGGGGCTTGTATCCCACGGAGGAAGGTGCGCTGCTTGCGGTGACACAGTTATTGCGGCTGATCGGTATGTTGGCAGCGGTGGCCTTGTTGCTGGATAACACCGATGATCGTAGTCTCGCTGCCGGGTCGCTTGCATTGTTGCAACCCCTGGCGGGTAAAAGTCAGTGGCCGGAACGTGCCGTGGCGCGCTTGTTGCTGGTGTTTCATTACCTGGAATCGGCACCCAAGCCACGCAACCTGCTTGATGTATTGGCGTTAGCTGGAGTCGATCCTGCTGCATCGCCTGAGGTAGATGCGCCGGATGAGCTGGAATTGGAAGTTCAGTCATTGTCTGTCCGTGATTTGACGCTGGCTGGGTTAATGCTGGGCGCCGCCTGCCTATGCGTTGCCTGGGGGAGCGTGTCATGACACAGCAGCGCTGGGCATTAGGTATTGAATACGATGGCGCTGCGTTCCATGGCTGGCAAACGCAAGCGCCAACGACGCAAGTGGTTAATGGGCTGCCTATAGGATCAACCCTACCCACCATTCAGGGCGCGCTGGAATCGGCCATGTCACAGATTGCCGATGCGCCGGTGCAGATTGTTTGTGCGGGTCGTACAGATGCTGGCGTGCATGCCACAGGGCAGGTGATACATTTTGATGCCCCGGTCGTTCGATCCGATTCTGCCTGGGTCAGGGGCGTCAATGCACTATTACCAGACAGTTGTGCCGTGCGCTGGGCGCAACCGGTAGCAGAAGATTTTCATGCCCGTTTTAGCGCAACAGGGCGTCGCTACAGGTACATTCTGCTCAACCGTGCTGAACGGCCAGCAATCTTTGCAGGGCGGGCGGGGTGGTTTCATCGACCACTGGATGTGGCGTCGATGGTTGTTGCTGCCCAATCGATTCTGGGGACGCATGACTTCAGTTCGTTTCGGGCGGCGGAGTGTCAGGCAAACAGCCCCGTCCGTACGCTAACCGAAGCTCGTGTGAGCCGCCAGGGTGATTGGCTGGTTTTTGACTTTGCCGCAAACGCTTTTTTGCAGCACATGATTCGCAATCTGGTGGGTGCGTTGATCTATGTTGGTAAGGGTGCCGAGCCCGTGACGCTAATGACAACGTTGTTGGCGCAAAAGGATCGCAAGTTGGCGCCGCCGACCTTTATGCCAGATGGCCTGTATCTCACCGCAGTCGATTATGATGCGGGTTGGGGTTTGCCATCAGGCGAACAGCCTGGTGACCCGCTACAGGTTTTTAATTTCTAATGATCGTTATCCAATGACACTGCATGCCCAACCCCGCATTAAAGTCTGTGGTTTGACCCGCGTTGAAGATGTGCAAGCGGCCGTAGCGGCGGGTGTTGATGCCATTGGTCTGGTTTTTTATGCCGACAGCCCGCGACACGTCACTATTGAGCAGGCTAAAACCCTGGCCAAGGTGATTCCGCCCTTCATGACCATTGTCGGCTTGTTTGTAAATGCTTCCAGAGCGGAAGTTAACCGCGTTATCGAAGAAGTTCCGCTCAACTTGCTGCAGTTTCATGGTGACGAAACCGTTGATCAGTGTGAAGGCTTTGGCTTGCCGTATCTACGCGCTGCGCGCGTTCGGCCGGGGGTCGATCTGTTAGAATTCGCCATGCAATTTCCCACGGCGCGTGCCCTGTTGCTCGATACTTGGACTCCGGCTTATGGCGGGAGTGGTGAGTCGTTTGATTGGTCATTAGTGCCGTCTTCCTGTCCTTTACCGGTGATTCTTTCCGGTGGGCTGAATCCAGACAATGTGGCTGAGGCCATACGTCAGGTTCGCCCCGTGGCGGTTGACGTGTCTTCCGGGGTAGAAAGCGCCAAAGGCATTAAAGATGCCGACAAAATTCGAGCTTTCGTCCTTGCCGTTCGTGGCAAGTGATGAAAGATGTCTCACAGTAGTCAGGAAATTTGCTTCATGAAACCCTACGATTTGCCAGATGCTCGCGGTCACTTTGGTCCCTACGGCGGATCTTTCGTGTCAGAAACGCTGGTAGCGGCGCTCGAAGAACTCAAGCATGCCTACGCACACTACAGCCGCGATCCGCAATTTATTGCCGAGTTCGAGAGTGAACTGAAGCACTTTGTTGGTCGTCCCAGCCCGATTTATCACGCAAAGCGTTGGAGTGAGATTCTCGGCGGTGCGCAAATTTATCTGAAGCGCGAAGATCTCAACCACACCGGTGCCCATAAGATCAATAACACCATTGGTCAGGCATTGTTGGCACACCGCATGGGTAAAAAGCGCGTCATTGCTGAAACCGGTGCGGGTCAGCATGGCGTTGCTTCGGCAACCGTTGCCGCCCGCTTCGGCATGAAGTGCGTCGTTTACATGGGTTCTGAAGACGTGGGTCGTCAGTCCGCCAATGTGTATCGCATGAAGCTGCTGGGTGCTGAAGTGGTGCCGGTAGAAAGCGGGTCGCGTACGCTAAAAGATGCACTGAACGAAGCGATGCGTGACTGGGTCACTAACGTAGAAGACACCTTCTACATTATCGGTACTGTGGCGGGTCCGCATCCGTACCCGATGATGGTGCGCGATTTCAATTCGGTCGTGGGCAAAGAGTGTGTGAAGCAGATGCCTGATATGGTTGGCCGCCAGCCGGATGCCGTTATAGCCTGTGTAGGTGGTGGCTCCAATGCCATGGGTATTTTCTACGATTACATTCCGCACGAACACGTTAAATTGATTGGTGTAGAAGCCGCGGGTGATGGCATCGATACGCCACGTCACGCTGCATCACTACAGCTGGGTAAACCGGGTGTGCTGCACGGTAACCGTACCTATTTGCTACAGGATGACAACGGTCAGATCATTGAAACGCATTCCGTTTCGGCGGGTCTGGATTATCCGGGTGTGGGTCCGGAGCATGCCTGGCTGAAGGATAGCGGCCGTGCCGAGTACGTGGGCGCTACCGATAAAGAAGCGTTACAGGCTTTTCATGACCTCTGTCGTATCGAAGGCATTATTCCTGCGTTAGAGTCCAGCCATGCGCTTGCCTACGCGGCAAAGCTGGCGCCGACCTTGCCTAAAGACAAGATCCTGTTGGTGAATCTGTCTGGTCGTGGCGATAAGGACTTGCATATCGTTTCTGAAGCCAGTGGCATGGAGTTTTATTGCCGTCAGAGTTGCCGTACGGCATTTGCAAAAGCCGGTATGAGCGTTAACGACAGCAATGCGGAGACCAAGTAATGGGACGTATTACCGATACATTTGCCGCCCTGGCTGCACAAGGTAAAAAAGGCCTGATTCCCTACATCATGGCAGGAGATCCTTCGCCAACCATGACAGTTGATCTGATGCATGCGCTGGTTGAGGGTGGTGCCGATGTGATCGAGCTGGGTGTGCCTTTTTCTGATCCTATGGCCGATGGCCCGGTGATTCAACGTGCTGCCGAACGTGCGATTGCTCAGGGTATTGGTATGCACCAGACACTGGCGATGGTGGCTGAATTCCGCAAGAAAGATCAGACGACGCCGATTGTGTTGATGGGCTACGCCAATCCGATTGAGAGCATTGGTCAGGCTGCCTTTGTTGAAGTGGCAAAGGCCGCGGGTGTGGATGGTGTGTTGGTGGTGGATTATCCGCCGGAAGAGTCCGAAGACTTTGCCAAGCAGTTACGCGCCGTCGATATGGATCCGATTTATCTGCTGGCACCGACCTCCACCGAGGAACGTATTGCTGCTGTGGCTAAGGTGGCCAGTGGTTATCTGTACTATGTGTCGTTGAAGGGCGTTACAGGTGCTGGTCACCTTGATCTGCACGAAGTTTCGCAGCGTATTCCGCAAATTCGTCAGCGCACCGGTTTGCCGGTTGGGGTGGGTTTTGGTATCCGCGATGCGAGTACCGCAGAACGCCTGGCGATTATGGCCGATGCCGTTGTGGTTGGTAGTCGTTTGATCGACGCTATCACTGATGTGCCGCAAAGTGAGGCTCGCGCCGCTTTGCTGGCGCTGATGAAAGATATTCGTGCCGGCGTTGATAAAGCCGCCGGCAAACAGTAATTGACGTTTATTAGGAGCACGCGATGAATTGGGTTAACAAACTGCTGCCCCCGAAGATCAAACGCGCTGATGGTCAGCGTAAGAGTGCCTTGCCAGAAGGCTTGTGGTGCAAATGTCCGAATTGCGAAGCGGTGCTCTATACCGCAGATCTTGAAGCCAATATGCAGGTCTGCCCGAAATGTGAACATCACCATCGCGTTAAGGCACGTGCCCGTTTGGATATGTTGATGGATGCGCATGGCCGTAAAGAAATCGGTGCAGAAGTGCGTCCGAAAGATGCGCTGAAATTTGTAGATAGCCGTCCGTACCCGGTGCGCGTAGAAGAAGCGCAAAAACAGACGAGCGAAACCGATTCGCTGGTGGTGATGCAGGGCACGATTGAAGCAGAGCCTGCGGTGGTTGCCTGTTTTGAATTCGAGTTTATGGGTGGTTCGATGGGCTCGGTATTGGGCGAGCGTTTTGTGCGCGGCGTACGTGCTGCTATCGAAAACAAATGTGGTTTTGTCTGTATCACTGCTTCGGGCGGTGCCCGTATGCAGGAAGGTTTGTTCTCGCTGATGCAGATGGCCAAGACAACGGCGTCGATCTCTGAATTGGCGCGTCACGGCTTGCCATTTATCACCGTGTTGACCGATCCGACGATGGGCGGCGTTTCTGCCTCGTTCGCCTTTGTGGGTGATGTCGTGATTGCCGAGCCGAATGCGCTGGTAGGTTTTGCTGGCCCGCGCGTGATTGAACAGACGGTTCGAGAAAAGTTGCCAGAAGGCTTCCAGCGCGCCGAGTTTTTGCTCGACAAAGGTGCCATCGATATGATCGTTCATCGCAAATCACTGCGTGATGAATTGTCATCGCTGCTGCGAATTCTGCGTAAGGAACCGGTGAGCTCCTGAGCTTCTCCCTAAGGCAAGCATGCAAACTCTGGATCAGTGGCTGGCTCAAATAGAGGGTATGCACCCGCGTGGCATTGCCGGCATCGAGCTTGGCCTGGATCGGGTTAAGGTTGTTAGTGAGCAGTTGGGTCAGCAAGCTTCCCTGGCTACGGCCGGGATACCCATCATCATGGTGGCGGGTACCAACGGCAAAGGCTCGGTTGTCGCGTACCTCTCAAACATGCTCGATCGGGCCGGTTACAAAGTCGGCACTTATACCAGCCCGCACCTCATTCATTTTAATGAACGCATCCGCATCAATGGGGTATCCGCCCCGGATGAGGCGCTGATTCCTGCGTTTGAGCAGGTAGAAACCGCACGCAAGTTGGTGGGTGTTGATTTAACCTACTTCGAATTTACGACACTGGCTGCGATGCAGGTGTTTCTGACGGCAGAGGTTGATGCGCTGGTGCTCGAAGTTGGGCTGGGCGGACGCCTGGATGCCGTTAACATTTATGAGCCGGATGTATCGGTGGTCACGGGCGTTGCCCTGGATCACCAAGACTTTCTGGGAGATACCCGCGAAGCAATCGCTCTTGAGAAAATTGGTATTGCCCGTTCTGGCAAACCGATTGTGATTGCCGAACCCGATATGCCGTTGCCTGCGCTCAAACAGCTGGCCGCCGTGGGCGCCAAGGTTTACCTAGTTGGCGAGGCTTTTGGATTTGAGCCGTTGCCGGGTGAAGAGGGTTTGCCCAGCATCCAGTGGCGCTACTGGTTGCGTCAACCGGGCACGAAACCAGAAGACATGCAGCGGCGGGGTGGTTTGGCCTATCCCGGGTTGCGCGGCAAGATTCAGTTGCTGAATGCGGCAACGGCCATGACGGCCATCGATTGTCTGCAAGATCGACTGCCGGTTGCCATGGGTGCTGTTCGTCGCGGTCTCCTGGAAACGGAGTTGGCGGGGCGCTTCCAGGTGATTCCCGGACCCCCTGATCTGGTGCTCGATGTCGCCCATAATCCGGATGCGGCCAAGGTTTTGGCTAACAACCTGAGTCATTTGCCCTTTGCGCATACCCAACATGGAATTGTTGGCATGATGGCTGATAAAGACATGGTGGGGGTACTAAGCCCGCTCATTAAAGGGATTACCCGTTGGTACCTCACCCCGCTCGATAATCCGCGCGCTGCCACCGTGGCACAGTTGCGTGACATCCTATGCGGCCTTGGGGTTAAAGACAGCCTGATTGAAGGCTACGAAAATCCTCGAAGTGCGTATGCTGCAGCACGAAAAAATGCGACCGAGAGTGATAGAATTGTGGCCTTCGGTTCTTTCCTCACAGTAGCGGATGTCCTCAGGGACTTGGGCAGAACGGCATGAAGCCAGACACTCCAGAATCAGATAGCCAGCAGAATCTTAAAAGACGCGCTCGTCGGCGCCTGTTAGGTGCTGCTTTTTTTGTCATTATCGTGGCAGCGGTGTTGCCGATGGTGATGGATACGGCGCCGCCGCCACAACTGAATGACTTCCGTATTGTGACTGAAGCCGAGAAGCAGGCCGCTGCTGCACCGGCGATTGTTCCTCCGCCTGAAGCGGTTCCGGCCAGCGCAGCCCCTGCAGCCCCCGGCGTGATTAAAGAAGCCACCGCAGAAAGCAAACCTGCTGAAACGTCTCCTGTGACAGCACCTGCGGCCGTACCGGTTGATGCCAAGCCTGTTGTCGTTGCGTCGGCACCGGAAGCCAAATCTGAACCAGTTAAACCGTTAGAGAAACCGGTCGAAAAGCCGGTTGAGAAGAAAGCCGAAAAGCCCGCTGATAAGAAACCTGCGGACAAACAATCAGAGAAGAAGCCTGCAGACAAACCGTCTGATGCAAAGAAAGAAACTAAAGACAATAAAGAGCCTGTCCAGGCCGGCCAGTACTATATTCAGGTGGGCGTGTTTGCTGATGCCGACAACGTGAAGCAGGTGCGTAGCAAGCTGAACGGGCAGGGCGTTTCTAGCTGGACAGAAGCGGCTACGGGTAACCTGGCGGGTAAGACACGTGTTAAGGCCGGTCCGTTTTCTAGCAAAGAGGCGGCAGATAAAGCCCTGGCAAAAATTTCCAAGGCCGGTTTGAACGGCCTGGTTGTCAAAAAATGATCCTGAGCTTAACCGGGCGCCTTGGGTGATATGACCGGTTTCGATTACGCTGTTATCGCTATACTTGCTGCCTCGGTGCTTTTGGGTGCCTGGCGCGGCATGGTCAGTGAAGTGATGTCGCTCGGAGCATGGGTCGTAGCCTTTCTGGTTGCGCGCGAATGGGGCGAAGCTGTGGGCACTCAGTTGCTGGCACCTTATATGACGGTTGTCTTCTGGCAGATTGCCGGGGGTTGGATTCTGCTCTTCATTGCGTCGATCTTGTCCGTGTCAATTTTCAGGGCGTTGATCCGTAAAACGATTCATGCCATTGGCCTGGGCTTTTTTGATCGCACGCTCGGCATGGCGTTTGGTGCGGCACGCGGCACGCTACTGGTGCTGTTGCTTGTTGCCATTGGCGGCATGACGCATCTGCCGGAAGAACCTTGGTGGCGTCAGGCGCGACTGGCGCCGTTAACCGAGCAGGGCGTGAATTACATTAAACCCTGGTTGCCTATTGATCTGGCCAAGCACATTGCTTATGCCAACACACTCAGCCAGATGGCACCACAACTTGCACCGCAGCTGGTTCCCCAGCTGCTACCCCAGAATCCACTTTCTAAGTAATCGAGACGAGCATGTGCGGAATTATTGGCGTTGTAGCCACCACACCGGTTAACCAGTTGCTCTATGACGGACTCATGGTGCTACAGCATCGTGGTCAGGATGCGGCAGGCATTTCAACGGCAGAAGGTAGCACCTTCCATATGCACAAAGGTCCTGGCCTAGTGCGCGATGTGTTCCGGACACGCAACATGCGTGCGTTGCCGGGCAACTGGGGCATTGCGCACTGTCGTTACCCTACTGCCGGTTCGGCTTATAACTTTGCCGAAGCGCAGCCGTTCTATGTGAACTCGCCGTTTGGTTTGATGTTGGCGCATAACGGTAACCTGACCAATGCGGAAGAGTTGAAGCAACAGCTCTTCAAGCTTGATCTGCGTCATATCAACACCAACTCCGATTCCGAAGTGCTGCTCAACGTGCTGGCGCACGAATTGCAGAAAGCAGCACACGGTACATGCCTGGATCAGGAAGCGATTTTCAAGGCAGTGCGTGGCGTTCATAAGCGCGTGCGCGGTGCTTATGCCGTAGTGGTGATGATCGCCGGTTATGGCTTGTTGGCCTTCCGTGATCCGTTCGGTATTCGTCCGCTGGTGCTAGGTAAAAACGAGACACCGGCAGGTACTGAATGGATGTTGGCGTCAGAATCTGTACCCGTTGATTCCTTGGGTTTCGAGCGCGTGGATGATGTTGCGCCGGGTGAAGCTGTCTATGTTGACCTTGATCGTAACATGGTGCGTGCGCAGTGTGCAGAGAAGCACACCCTCTCGCCATGCCTCTTTGAGTATGTGTATCTGGCACGCCCTGATTCGATGCTTGATGATGTATCGGTTTACGAAACACGTCTGTGCATGGGCGAAACGCTGGCTGCCAAGGTTCGTCAAGTCATTGATCCTGCCGAGATTGACGTTGTGATTCCGATTCCGGATTCCTCGCGTCCTGCGGCCCTGCAAATGGCGCATGCCCTGGGTATCCCATTCCGTGAAGGCTTTGTTAAGAACCGGTATATCGGTCGCACCTTTATCATGCCGGGTCAGGCAACGCGCAAAAAGTCTGTACGTCAGAAACTCAATACAGTTGTGCAGGAGTTTGCTGGTAAGAACGTGATGCTCGTGGATGACTCGATCGTGCGCGGTACGACCAGCCATGAAATCGTTGAAATGGCTCGGGCGGCCGGTGCCAAGAAGGTGTACTTCGCCTCGGCATCGCCGCCGGTGCGCTTTCCTAACGTGTACGGTATCGACATGCCAACGCGTGGTGAACTGATCGCAACGGGGCGCACGGATGCACAAATTGCCGCGCTGATTGGTGCGGATGAACTGATCTATCAGGACCTTGCTGCACTGGAAGAGTCTGTGCGCGCGTGCAACCCGAAAATTACGGGTTTTGATGATTCCTGTTTTACCGGTAACTACATTACCGGTGATGTGGATGCTGCCTATCTGGATGCCGTAGAGAAGTCTCGTCAGAAACCGAGTGCGCCTGCTGCTTCGCAGGAAGATGATGATGAAGGCGGCAATGCGGCGCAACAGATCGAAATGTTTGTCCGTCGACCGGGCCAGGAATAATTGCATCGATTATGAGTAAGCATCAAAAACTGCCGGAAGGCCTGGCCACAGAAACGCTCGCCGTGCGTGCGGGGATGAATCGCAGTGCGCATAATGAACATAGTGAAGCGCTCTATCTGACGTCCAGCTTTGTTTTTGACAATGCGGCTCAGGCTGCCGTGCGCTTTTCGGGTGAAGAAGAGGGTAATGTTTATGCCCGCTTTACTAACCCGAGTGTGACGCTCTTCGAACAGCGTTTAGCCGCATTGGAAGGTGCCGAGGCCTGCATCGGTACGGCTAGCGGTATGGCCGCGATTACCTCATTGGTGATGGCGAATCTCAGCGCCGGTGATCACATTGTTGCTTCTAGTTCGCTATTTGGCTCGACCATTCAGTTGCTCGGTACCATCATGCCGCGCTTTGGTATTGAAACGACGTTTGTGTCGCAGACCGATGCCAGCGAATGGGATAAAGCCGTGCGGCCGAACACCAAACTATTGTTCTGCGAAACGCCATCGAATCCGCTGACGCAAGTAGCCGATATTCGTGCGCTGTCCGTTATTGCTAAACAACACAACCTGTTATTAGCCGTTGATAACTGTTTCTGCACGCCGATTCTGCAAAAACCATTGGAACTGGGTGCCGACATTGTGGTGCATTCGGCCACTAAGTATCTGGATGGACAAGGCCGTGTGCTCGGTGGTGCTGTCTGCGGTAGCAAAGACATTATCGAGAAGATCTTTATTTTCCTGCGCACCACCGGTCCTACACTATCGGCATTTAATGCCTGGGTGCTGGGTAAGGGTCTGGAAACTTTGTCGATTCGCATGAAAGCACAATCGGCCTCGGCGCTTGAATTGGCTCAATGGCTGGAAGCGCATCCCGCTGTGGAACGTGTGTTCTATCCGGGCTTGCTATCACATCCGCAGCATCAGTTGGCGATGCAGCAACAAAAGTCGGGTGGGGCGATTGTGAGCTTTGAAGTGAAGGGTGGCAAAGATGCCGCCTGGCGTGTGATAGACTCCTGTCAGTTGTTGTCGATCACCGGTAACTTGGGTGATACCCGCACGACATTGACGCATCCTGCTTCCACAACGCATGGTCGTATTACCCCGGAAGCACGTGCAGTCGCAGGCATTCATGACAATCTGCTGCGTATCGCAGTAGGCCTGGAAGCGGTAGACGACATCTGCAACGATCTGTCTCGTGGCCTTTCTGCAAATTGATTGCAGTGCTGCCTGACCGGTTCGAATTTAAGCCCGTTCCTATTCTGATTTTTAGCCGGTTAGCCCCTGAGGGCAACAAATATGTCTTTTGAACAGTTTTCACTTTCCGAGCCACGTATCAAGGCCCTTCAGGATGCCGACACCTCTGGCACGCCTGAGCCAACACCAGTTCAGGCTGCACTGATTCCCCTGGTGCTTACCGGCAAGGATGTGGTCGTGGCGGCGCCCGCTGGATCCGGCAAAGCCGCCGCGTACGCGATCCCTACGCTTGATCTGTTGCAACAGGATGATGCGGCGCTGACACAGGAGCCGGGTCGAGGTCCACGAATTCTGGTCTTGGTCCCCACCCGCGAAGTGGCCTTGCAGGTGCTGGATGCGTACCGCACCTATGGCCGCCATGATGCCTATTACTCTTTCGCCGTCTATGGTGGTGTCAGCATGCATCCGCAGGTGCAGGCGCTGGAGCGAGGATTGGATGTGCTCATCGCTACACCGGCCCGTTTGCTTGATCATTTAGGGCAGGGACACATTAACCTGGATCGCGTGCGTGTCGTCATCTTTGACGAAGTGGATCGCATGATGGATATGGGTCAGGCAGCGGAGCTCGAGCGCCTCTATCCATTGCTACCGACAACACGGCAAACGATCGTGGTTGCCAGTTCGATAGGCGATGATATCCGTGGATTCGCCGATGGCCTGCTGAAATACCCAGAAGAAGTGGTTATTGATCGCGGTGATGATGTCACGACGCGTGTCCACCAACGTTTTATTGCGGTCGATCCACATCGCAAGCGCGATCTGATGTCGCAGCTATTTCGTGATGAGGCCTGGCCGCGTTCGCTGGTCTTTGCCCGCACCAAGTTTGGCGCCGAAGGCCTTGCCCGTAAATTGGCTAAAGGTGGCGTAACAGCCAATGCTTTGCATGCGCATCGTGGGCAGACGCCTCGTGGTCGCGCTCTGGAAGAATTCCAGACCGGGCTGCTGAGTGCTTTGGTCACAACGGACATGGCACTACGCGGGTTCGAGATGGATGGCATGCAACGGGTTGTTCACTACGATCTGCCGGCTGTGCCCGATGATTACCCATCACGCCTGAATCGCGTGCTCAATGGTGAAGATGGTCGCGTCGGCGATACCGTTGCCTTTGTAACGCACGATGATGCGGTGTTGCTTAAATCAATCGAGCGTTTGCTGGGTGCCGAAATTCATCCGGAAATTATTCCCGGTTATGAACCGATGTCGCCAGAGGCTCTTGCCGAATATCAGGCAGAGCAGGCAGCAAAATACGCAGCAGACCCACGTAATGCCCGTAACCAGCCTGCCGCAACCGGTGAAGAGCCTGCTGAAGGTAGTGACACCGAAAGCACGGGTGAATTCGATGAGTCTGACGAAGATCGCCAACCGGTTGAGCTGGACGAAGATGCGAAAGCACGGGCCGAGGGTGAGGCCTGGCTTTATATCCGTCAACAAGCTAATCAGCGTCCACCGCGCGGCCGTAAACCACGTGACCCTGATGCACAGCCTTACTTCCCTGATGATCGTGACCCATGGGCCGATCTACCGGAAGATAAGCTCTACGTGATGGATGCCATGTACAACGGTAACAAGTTGGCACCGGGCGAAACCGATCCGCTCACCGCGCTCCAGTTCATCGATGACGATGAAGCCTGGGAAGATGATGATCGTCAGCCACGGGGTGCGAATGCCCATGTGCGTGACATTGTTGCCGAATTCCGCCGTGAAGCGCGTGAAGATCGAAATCTGCACCGTGAACTGGCTGGTATGCCGGCGTTGAATAGCCTGCGCAAAAACCATCGCGGTAAAAAACCTTTTGGTAAGTCATCACAATTCGGTAAAGGGCAGGGTAAACCTCTGGGTAGCAAGCCGCCGCGTAGTGGTGGGTACCAGGGCGCCAAACGCCCTGTAGGTGCCGATGGCAAACCTCTGGCCCCGCGGCCACAGGGGGCAGGTGGTAAACCATTCCGGCGTAAGCCAACCGGTCCTGGTCGTCCACGCTCGCCCAAACCCGAAGCAAGCTGATAGAATATTGCCTGAAATCAAAATGGGTCTGTGGCAGAGCGGTTGAATGCATCAGTCTTGAAAACTGACGTAGGTGTGAGCCTACCGTGAGTTCGAATCTCACCGGACCCGCCAAATACAATGATGAAACCCGCATGGCTACAGGCCTTGCGGGTTTTTTCTTGGGTTTTGTTGTGCTTTTTGTTGTGCTTTTCGGCGAGCCTTCATTGAAAAATATTTTTAGGGGCCGCTGCAACAAGCATTCGTTTGCTTTGACAGCGTTTTCTTGTTGCATTCCTTATAGCAATTGGGTTTGAGCCGAAATGCGCAAAGAATTTATTGCGATTTTTGTGTTTTTTCGTCGTATTCTAAAAATAGAAAAACACAAAAGGAACACAACATGTCCAACCCCAGCCCACTGTTAACGGTCAAGCAAGCCTGCGCCTATCTTCAGATTTGCCGTGCGCACTTCTACTCGCTGCTTAAGTCTGATCCGAGTTTCCCCAAGCCAATCAGGTTGGGGCAGACTATCCGCTTTAAGGAAGCAGATTTCGGACGCTATGTAGACCTTAAGGCTACAGGGGAAGGGAAAGCTGAATCGATTGGGCATGATCTGGCAAAGAAGCGCGGCCGAGGACGGCCTCCTAAAGCGAAATGTACCCCTTGAATATCTTTGGAGATACTTGGCGGAAGAGGGGTATCCTTGAGCGCTTAGGCGTTTCCAGGCTTATCCATTTAGCAGAGTTGGGGAATATGTTCGGGTTCAGAGATCTACTACCGGCACGAAGCGGCTTAAGGCTGATTCGTGGGAGTGTCGGTTCATCGGCCTTTGCTGACATTGAGGTGCCTCACATCGTACGACATGTTTGAGCTGCCAAGCAGACACTCTGAACTGTTTAGGAAATCGGGTCGATTCACTTTCCTTGCGCGAATCTCTTCAAGTTGCCGTAAACAGAAACAGTGCGATGTGCGGAGATGATCAATCCACTCAATGACATTGAAGTTATCGCAGCTTCAAAAGAAATCGGGTAGCTCCCCGTTTTCGAGAAAGTCCAACATCCCGGCATTTCCGGTTACAGCGCTCCAATAGACGTGCTCCCAAGAGTTGAGTGCCGGCAAGCGTGAGTGCGCCTCAAACGCATGCAACGTTTCAACAACCGGAAGTCCAGACTCACGGAGCATCTGTACAAGCTTCAAGGTGCGCAGATACTCTGCCTTGAAATAGTGCGCAAATCGCTGCTCGATGAGCAGTTCGCGAATATGGCTCGCCATCACGGCGCATTGTCCCGCTGTCAGTTGATCCGACAGGATCATGGCAAAGGTCGGCGACGAATACGGTGGTTGAATCTCTACTGAAATCACTTGCTCAGCGATGAAGACGTCGAAGTAAGGATGCAGGAAGAACCTGGGTTCGTCAGCAGTTCCAGTCTTGTCCAATTTCGACCTTTGACATGCATCGCACATCGGAAATAGGTTCACCGGCGTCACGCAGAAGTGTGGATACTTCCCTTTGGGAAGGTAGTGGTCTAGAGTATTTGGCCTGCCAAGTTCGCCGCACGCGGGACAGATGGTGAGCTTGTGGTCTCTCAGGTCTGCCAACATCTTTCCTTGCGTACTGTCTTCATTGGGCGCCAGGTAGAGATTGAGAAAGCTCGTTTTGCGGTCCGCAGGAATCGCGTTCCATCGTGGAATGTGCTCAGGTGAGCCTTGATGCTGCAGGTACTCAGCGACTCGCTCTGACCACTCCTGACGGATGCCTTCAAAGTACGCAGCATTGATCCCGGAGGAGCGCTCATCTACAATTTCATCGACAAGTCCTATGCTGTCGTGCAAAGGGATTGGCAGAGGCATCACCATTGGCGCCGCTCCATCGCACGAATCTGAATGATGAGTTCCTCGTTGACTTCATCACCGAGAGCCGCAATAAGCTCCTCAGCAGAGTTGTTGTTTTCCTTCAGTTGCTCGCGAATCCAGCGCTCGAAGGGCTTCGACACCGACTTATCGCCAAACACGTAAGACGCGATTCTTTGAACATCTCCACCAAACGTCTGGAACGGCGGCGTCTTGATCACAATGCCATCGTCAGTCCGCTCCATGACGTGCACGCATTCACCAGGTATTTCCCGAACAGTCGACAGCGAATGCGTGGCGAGGATGGCTCTAGAATTGAAGCTGTGCAAAATCTGCTTGAGCATCTCAATGAGTTGCACCTCGAGAGATGGATGCAAGAATAGCTCTGGCTCGTCAACCAGCACTAGGCTGTTGCGCTTTACGGCACCAAGAATGTTGATCACTACGTAGGAAAACAGTCGCTGCCCAGAGCTAAGTTCACGAGGTGCACCATCCTTTATGAAGGCGACACCGGACTTGAGGACGGCATATTTCAACAGCCTCAGATGGTTGAGGCTAAGAACAGTCTCTTCGTCCACCAAAACGTAGCGCTTTCTTGCTTTGCGATCTTTGATCTCAAGGATCGGACTGATTGAGAGAGTTTCGGCGTCAATTAGCTCTGAGCTTGTATCGGCATCTACCTCTATAGCCATATAGTCAAAGTCGATGGCGCTGCGAAGAACGTGTTTCGCAGTTTTTACCTTTTGCCCCCAGCCCTTGATGATCCGATAGCGCTGGTCGTCTGAAATACAAGAGAGAAGGGAATTTGCGGCGTCCCTCTTTGGGATCTCTCTTGAAAGGCGAATTGAGGAAAACGTCTCTGAGTCAGATGAGTTCGTTGGTTTTGACCTACCCCGGAGTCCGAAGTACTGATAAGTAGACTTGTCCAATAATTTAGACGATTTCATGTCGACCGGGAAAAGCTCGAACGGACTGTAGGAGATAACCACCAGACGACTGAGATTTGGAGGTGTTTCGAAACCTGTATCGAACTCATTGGTGCTGTCTGCGATCCAGGCCTCAACTATCTGATGAAGGAGCTGTGATTTCCCCACGCCATTAGCGCCAATCAGGACATTAATATCCCGAGGCAATGGATTGTAGCTATGGCCGAATCTCAAATCGATCTTCGAGATTTTTTGGTAGACATCTTTGAATTTGAAGACGATGTTGTTTGCCGCAACGGACTCACGGTCGAGGATTCTCCAACCGTCCAAGTAGGCCTCGATGCTGCCTCGTTCCCGCTGAAGCGAATCGCGAAAGCCTTTTGTCTCGACTAACCTCCTAGCGCTATCATCTTCGGTCAAATGCACCAAATAGCTTGCATCTCGAAGGGTCTCGGCAACTTTGATTGCGCCACCGTCTGGCAGAGCTCCGTCGAGTTGCTCGTAGAAGGCAATCTCTGACGGTGTAGAGATGTAGTCCACCCCTGGGATTGGGAACGTGCCATCCCAATCGCCCTTCAAGTGCGCATTGAGAAATCGCCTAGAGTTCTCTTGATCTGCAATGAGCAATCGAATAGTGCCTAACTCAAATCGCTTGCCGCCTATGCGGCAGACCGTGATGAACGTCGTTTCGTAGCCGTAGTCATTCCAGTTGTTCGAGAGAAGCTCAATGACATCCTCGTCCCCAGTAGACGGTGAGTCAGTTCTGTGGCTCTCCCGCCCAAAATAGATAACCTTCAAGTGAAACTCCTCTCGTATGAAGGATATGAAGCTCCATTGAGCTTTGCTGGCGTCGAAGCGCTACTTGTGCCAGCTCGGCCAGTCCTGTGGCACTAGCGCGGGCGGGTTCATCCAAGGCTCCTCAACCAGCGCGTCCTGAAACCAGCTGTCGGCAAAATTCGCGTGCTCGGTGACGATAAGCTGGAAGCCGGGAACGAGTACTCGGGTGTAGCTTAAAAGTGTCTCGAACAGCTGTTTTGCGGCTTCTAGGTCGGCGTCCACGCGTTTGACCTGCTCTGAATCTCCCGCAACTGATTCGTAAATAGCCTGCGATGGGAAATACACCTGCGTCGGCTGGTCCAGTATTAGAAACCGAGGGATTGGGACGTGGTTTTCTGAAGCGTAGCGGTGGAGGGCGAGCAAAGCGGAGATGTGATATGCCAACCAATTCGCGCCA
Organism: Pseudomonadota bacterium; assembly: GCA_039805865.1. Lineage (GTDB taxonomy): Bacteria > Pseudomonadota > Gammaproteobacteria > Burkholderiales > Rhodocyclaceae > Fluviibacter. The sequence continues at coordinate 30,559 of JBDLTI010000015.1, forward strand.
CCACCCGTGCGAATCATTGGCACAGGGTTACCAGGTCGTTGCACCACTACGGTCAGGTTACGCATGTCCAGGCGAAATGGAAACTCCGAGAAGAAGGCCTTGAACTCCTTTACCAGCATGGACATCGTGCTGGAGATATGCGTGATGACCGATTCCATGCGCGTGTCAGCATCGTCGTCAGTGCCTGTCTGCTGGTTGAGTTGATCCAGTTTCGCCTGTAGTCGGGTAACCTTGAGCTTCATGGTGCTGATTTTGTTGCTTGCGTTCAAGCTGTCTAGGTAGAAACTGACGCGACCTTGGACTCTTAGCGCCTGCGCATTCGCATCTTCCTGCACGGCAGCCTTCTCATCTGTGAGCACCGCAGCATTGAGGTCGATTTCGATTTGGCGAATGGCTTCTTTCAGTTGACTTGCCCGGTCGGTAAGCGCGGCCAAGTGCTGATCCAGGCGGGGGCGTGCGCCACCGACATGCTGGAGCTCGCTGTCCAGTCTTGAAAGCTCCGCTAGAAGTGATTGAGCAATGCCATCCATGCGCGCGTCTTCTTCCTTGAGGAAGGGCCACTGCCATGTACCCTTAGATGTCCGAGGGAGGGCATTGATGGACTCCAGGCGGGAATGTTGCTCCTGTGCTTCGATTTGGAAATCCGAGGCGCCTTTGACATACCTTTGCGCGGATGTGATCTGGTCCAGAACCCGACGACGCTCGGCTCTAAGATTCGAGCGTCGCGCCTGCAGCCTAGCCATGGCGCCCTCCGCCAGAAGAGGCACCTGCCCGGGACGCCACGTAAGGACTTCCCGGAGGGACGCGACCATGTTGTTCTCAGCGCCATCCGTGCTCAACGCATCGCCGTTTGGGGCGTTGTTGAACGGGATCCCAACCGTTTTAGCCTCGGCCAGCAGGCTCAGCCCGCGCGCATCCAGCGCGTCTTCAGTTTCCTGTGCCAACTTCAGTTCCTTCTCTGCGATCTTCAACTCCCGCTGTGTCGCACGTCGGCTCGCCTCGGTCGCCATGTCACTGATGTTGGAGATGCCAAAGAGAACAGCAAACGTGTCTCTGATGGCCTGGGGCAAGTGTTCCTCCGCTTGCCGATAAAATAGCAGCTCCTTGCTGGCCACCAAGCCTTGCTTCTGAAACAGGTAGAACACCGTGTGCTTGATGTTGACCGAGTAGCCAGTCCGACTGCTGCGCTCAGGAACAGGGGTCTTTGTTTCGGGAATGCCCAGCAGGGAGGAAAGAACTTCCTGGACGAGTTCGTCGCCTCCATTGTGCTTAAGTGCTTCGACGTCAGGCGTGTGAATTTTTCTACCGCGAAGGACCATCGCAAGCGAGCACTGGACCTGCCCAGGCTTTGGGTTGGGCTTTGCGACGAATACCTGCTCGTTTGGGAACTGGTAGGTGACCGCGAACCAAGATACCTTCTCGCGGATGAAACCCTCTGCAATTTTGCACACTTCCTCGCCCATGCAGTACTCGACAATGTCCGAGAGCGAGGATTTACCCGTCGAAGCAAGGCCGGTGATGATATTTAGCCCATCGGGATTTAGGGTCAGGTCGCGCCTACGGCCATCATGGCTGTAGATATGAATCGAAGCAATCTTCATGGTCGAATATTCAGGCTGGTGTAAACCGTCACGCGGTCGTTGATTTGGGCGAAGTCACGGCCGAGGACGATTGCTGCTGCACGACATCTCTCAGCGTCATCGGTATTTAACGGTTGGGGGGACACGCGTCTGGGGACGAGGCTGATGCCTCCGTCGTCGAAGACCTTGATGCAGTCTCTGTTGGCCAAGAGTGCGAAGGCCTCCGTGGCGTACTGGACGAGCGCCCGAGCCCGCTCAGCGAAATCGATCAGCAGGTCTGGGCGCAGCGTGAACACCCGCAAAACGGACAACCGTTTGTTCTCCAAAATTTCCTCGCGGGATGCCTGATGTAGGCATATAGGCAGGACGAGAAGCGTTAATGAGTAGGGCATTGGATTGCCCGCAACGCGCTCGAACTCACGAATGGCTGCAGCCAGCACCACAGCGCAAAAGGCTGGATTGAAGAGGGTGCGCTCTTCAAAGGGGCGCGATGACCATTCCATCATTCCAGCTCCTTGGATGCGGTCAACATGAGGCGCTCAAGGAATTGTGGATGCCAGTGCACCCGCGGCGTTGGCTTCTCGTCAGCGAGGATGTGGAAGCTACCGCGGCGTACGAAGTCCTCCGTGACGTCCTTGCGGATTTGCAGCCCCTTAGATTGGTTCTCGGCCCAGTCATACAGTCTTCGGCCTGCGGCCTGGAACTCGGCCTCGTTCTGCGGTGCGTTCACCATGGCCCAGCCGCGCGCGCGTTTCCATTCTTCGACCAAGCGCAGCTCGAACTTCCTAATCTCGCCGCCGACCAATGCGTTGACCCGTGTCCAGTGGGCACGTTGGGAGAATGCTCGGTAGAAGTCCAAGATAGCCATCTCAAGGCTGTCGCTGGACATGCTAATTGCCCGCAACTGCTCGACGAACTGCCGGGTGTCCTTCACTGCGTCAATCTCCTCATCGGGATACGCGTCATCAAAAGTGATGGGTAGGCGCTCATCGTAGTACTCGCTGCTCACCTGGGCGAACTTTGCCCAGACTTCAGCGCCAGTGATGGGTTTGCGTTCCCCCTGAATTAGCTCGATGGCCTCTCGGAGCCACCACCCTTCCATACGTTCGCGCACGTCGACACGAAACTTGGTGGCCACCGACCGCAGAAGGGGTGCGAAGGCTCCATCCAGCTCCTGAATTCTTAGTGAACTATCAGCAATTACGATGCGAGCCAGGAAGTCTTCCTGCTGGGGCTCACTCAGGGAACTGAACGTGGCTTCAATCTGCGCACTCAGTTCCGTCTTCGAACCCTTGAGTTCAGTTACGAGCTGCTTGACAAAGTCCGTTGGCTTGGCGTCAGCGCTAATGAGAAAGTACTTAAGCAACGAGTTCGGACCGACGCGTGCTGTAGTTGCCATGCAGTAAGAGTGGTCGCAAGCGAGATTACCGTCCCGGATGTACCGGTCAAGCCAGATGCGGACTGACTTCCAAAAGTCCGTCGACAGTGTTCCGACGGTCTCCCCGACTTGCTTGTGCTTTAGGGAAATCAGCATCTTCTTACCGTCGATGTCGCGAAGCTCAACGTCATCATCAGCTTCGATGAGCAGTGCCTGGCTCTCTTCTTGCTTCATCAAATGCGCGAGCGCAAACCTAATCTGATAGACGTAGCCGAGTCCCTGCTCGCCAGCGGCGTATTTGTCCGAATGTGTTACCACATGTACTCCCTCCGATACTTGCTAGCGGCCAATTACTGACATCTGACACCCATGCCTAGGTTTTCAGGTTTGTGCGGATGCAAGGATCAGCAGTCCATCGATATACCAATAACTTTAAACCTAACTCGATGATAATAGATGATTATACGAGCCGTCGATCATATTCTCAGCAGTGATTGGTTAAGATCGGCCTGAAACCGGCTTGCCAGCAATCGCTGCCGTTTGCCACGGCAGCAATTTTGTCTCGATAGTAGCAATCATTGAACGTCGTAAACGTGGATGGCAGAAATCTGTCTGAAGCAGTCGGATAAGGGCACATGTCGACCGTCGGCTCTTGGCCGTTAGCAGACTGCCCATCTAGGTTAGTTTGAAGTCCGCTTTGGCCGACAATCTGCCCCACCGTTAAAAGTGCGGCAGGTCGTGTTACCGCCAGCGGCTACTCTTCGCCCAATCTCGGGCTTCCTCCTCGGTAAGTGCGTCTGTAGAGAGGATCCACTTCGGGTGGTTTGGCGTCCAAATGGCGACCCAAACCTGACCGGCTTCCCACCGAATGCCGATATAGGTGCCTAGTCGGCCGTGCCAGGGTTTGGATGCCCAGAGCGTTTTGGATTTGTTGGGGTTGTAACGTCGTAGTGGTCGTTGCATAAACGGCTCCAATTTTTAAGCGCAATATCCCCGTGGATATTGATCACCTGGAGCCGCGACATGGGTGGCGACGTTTAACGCCATTGATTATAGGCGGTTCTTTGGGTTCTTCAAGTCGTGCCGTGCCACTGGTAGCCAAAATCGGCAATCTCAGCAATTCGCAGAGACTGTGACGCCTTCGTCTAAAGAAGGGTGCTTCGCCGGTTTAAGTGTTCTTGTCTAATGCCGAATAAATAGGCGAAGCGGCCTGTTTTAAGTGTACTTATCGTCACAGACTCTGCGACATTCAGATTTTGGATCAGTGGCACATGTCCGGGTGATGGGGCAGGTGTCGGTGAAAGTCTCCGTCAACAACGCCTGGCCCATCTGCCCAGCGGCGAGCTCGGTATTTTCAACCCACTGCTGTTTTGTGTATAGATACTGCTTATTGATCTGACGTCGAAAGCCGAGCCGACACCAGAAGCTATTGTTTACGGTAAAGCACGAGATTCAAGAAAACGTCAAAACTCTTGAGTGATCATTAATGAATTGAAATGCTTTATTAGGGTCGAGTGTGATATTGGTAGGCGTAAGTAGGCCCGATCCAAGAGATACAGGCTGTTGAGTGGTTCTTGAGTTGATATTCCATGCAATGGATTCTCTGTCGTGTAGAGATATACCGGATGCGCTTCCGAGTATGGAGAAGGCACGAGGTCTGTCTTTCTTTGGGATGATCATGTCAAGATTTTGATCATGAAAGGCAAACCCAAGAAATACGATTTTTTCAGATGAATCTATCGCCTCTCTAATAGCGATCACGTCGCTAGATCCCTCATCTGTTCCTTCTGTGAATGTTTTGAGTGAGTCTGCTATTTGAATAAGCCCATTTGGCGACTGATCAGAACCAAAATTAACGGGCATTGTGCTATCAAAGTATGGCAATTGTCCGACTTGCCCATATGGGTGAAATATTGAGCAATTGCTCATTATCTCGATAGCTCTATCAACGGAGATGTTGTAATAAGACATGAGCGCATTGAGCATGAAATGTTCAAGGCATCGGTCATAGTTAAAAACGATAAACGCCACCTGTTGTAAACGGGAAGATATCTGCTCAACATTGCAGTTAGAAACTAACATCTTCCATAGCGACAGATACCATGTTTTATCTAGATTGCTGATGACGTTTGGCCATGCTGTTTGATCTTTGAAATAGAGCTTGCTGTTCTGTTCTGCCTTAAGTATGGCTGCAGCAATAGCGATCTTTCCACTTTGTTCAATAGGCGCGTTTCCACGATGTGCATCAATAAAGTTATCGATTGACCCCGCTAGTGGCATGTTGTTTTTAATGAGCCGTGCAGCAGATTTATATTCGCTTCTACCGCCTGCATCAAGCCGATGTATCGCATCGAATACGTAGGAATCTCCTGAACCGGGTGCTTGATCATGAAAGTTGAAGTCAAGAATTTCTGCGATCATATTCTTCAGGCCTTCTCCAACTGGCAAACCTGCTTCAGCACTAGCGCCTGCACCAAGAACAAATACGGTTTTTCCTGACATGTGATTTCCTATAGATTGCACAAATGGATTCTACATTTCTTGCAGTCCATCACGTCATACCCATCATCGAATGCAGACATTGTTTGTAGTCATAATCGCAAGCTTTGCCCTAAAAAATATTTTCTCAGGGTCTGCATCAGATTATCCCTTTCTTTAGTTGGAGTTTCTTGTTGCATTCCTTATAGCGACAGCCTTTGAAGGCGGTATGCACAAAGGAACTTGTGCGATTCGTTTGATTTCCTGCCGTATTCTGTAAGTGCAAAAACCTACATTTCGTTGGTTTTGAGTGAAGGTGGGCACATGGGATACGCAGACCTGGATAATCCAATTCGACGCAAAGCAACTCTTTTGAAATGGCTCAGAGAGTTTGGTTTCACAACAACAGACATTGTTCGTTGTGTTGGCATCACCCACACCGACCTGACGCAATACAGGCGAGAAGGCCTCATCAGCAGCGTTAAAACAGCATGGCGACCTTTGCGGGGGAGGAAGCCTTCACCTATCTGGGTCTGGCGTCTAACTAAGCGAGGTTGCCGTCTTGCCAATCAAAACCCAAAGAATGAAAAATGCCGATTGCCGTTTGATGAACCATTGCCCGTAAGAACACTCGCACACGATCTCATCACCCAAGCCGCAGTCATTGTGGAATACCAGTTTTGGGCAGCCAAGCAAGGCGGTCGAGTATCAGGAACCACCCAGGTAGTAGTCGATGGTGAACTATTTCGACCAGACGCCATTATTGATACGAAGCATGGCCGGACCTACATCGAAGTCGAAAAATCCAGTTCAATAAAGCGTCGTAACAAAGGCCTGGTGCCTGAACTCTCCGCACATCTCTTCTACAAAAAGTTGGATTACCTGACTCGAAGTGGAGACGTCATTGTCTGGTTATGGACTCGGAAGCAAGCCGAAGACCTCGCCTATTGGATAGACGTGTACGCGCAAGAAGGCCGCCCCTATAAAGATGTTGGCTATGCGAAGATCGCCGGTGGCCGGATGTTGTCCTGCTTTGGGGAAGCCGTTTGGCAGGGTAAGGGGGAGGTTAGTTATCATTGGGTGCAGCAGGATGAAAACGATTATGGCCCATCCGGTATCTGGCAGGTCTTGCCCCATCCGAACCGTCGGTTTCGGGCAGGGCAGGAGCCAGACAAAATCAGGCTTGACCTGCCGAAGCATCGCCCAAAGAGAGTTGTTTTACCCAGGAGTCCCGGGTAAAACAACCTGCAAGTTGCCATGCCGCTGAAACTACAAACTTTGCAACAGCAATGCTGTTGCTGCGCAAGGGAGCAGTGCTCCCTCTTGCCGGCGTCTCCGACGCGCGCACAAAGCAAAAATCCTGACCCCTTCCCCAACAACCACCATCGCTCCGCTCGGTCGTTGCCGGGGACCCCTCGGGGCCAGCTGCGCTCGGCGTCGGCTTCGCCTTTGCCAAGCTTGGTCATCGCTGCGCTCGACTCTTTTTACTTTGTGCGCGCGTCTTCGTATCGCTCGACGGGCAGCCACTTTAGCCCCTTCTTTTTCTTGGCTACGCCCCAGAAAAAGCGGGGTCCCCGGCGGCTGAGGAATCGGCCTTTCGTTGTCGCTACCCTTTCTTTTCCTGGTACAGGAAAAGCAGGGAACCCGGCGACATGTCTGAATTGATGTAGCTTGTCAGACTTGCATCATTTTGTTCGTAAATTAACTGGTTAAGCCATAATTGATGTTGTAATTCAAGATCAATTTAGAAATAAAGAGCGGATCATGTCACGACCAAATATTTCTGCAGACATGTTATACGAATGGACGCCTGAGTTAGCGGAGAGTTTTGCTTCTCTTGCATACTTGGGGCCAGAAACGGTGGCCAAGTGGCTTACCGATTCACCACAGTCGTCACAATTGGAAGGACTAATTTATTCAGATGGGCATATAACTGCGGTCGATATATGGCGTAAAGCACTCAATGACAATGCTTCCCTTGAGGCCCCGGTACTTCTCTTGATACTTGAACACTTGCGTCGCCACCCGGCAGAGCTCGCAGACTACTTTGAAAGAATCAGGTGGAATTTCTCGATAACGTTAGCTAATGTTGCTTTTAGAGCAGCCGATGCGTTGTATGAAGACGCAAAGGCAAGTTTTGTTGCCGAAGAGATAGATACAGCAATAACACGATTCAGCGCAGCTCTTTCAGAGTTTAGATTCGCCATCGAGAGTAGCTTGCTTTCTGATGCAACTATGAGGATAGCTACCGGTAAATATGCGACTGCTGTAGCTATGATCGGTCGCTGGGTCAATGTGTCGCCAGAGGTGCTTTCGCGGGCGTTGTCTTATTCTCATGAGTCAATGGCTCTCGGTAACCTGGAGCCTGAATCCCTTAACTATCGGCTTGAGCTTCTAGTTGTAAAGTTTGATCAAACTGGTGACCACCAACTATTGCGTAATGCTCTAAATCTCGTATCTAATCATGAAAATATTGCAGAGGGCTCAGAGCTCGCAGAGGCCGAGACTCGTTTCCGTATTGCTCTGATATCAGAGTCGGGATCCAGAGATGCCAGACGTTATCTTAAAACTGCCAAACAACGACTTGATAGCTTTAGACCTAGGAGCGGCATCGAAAATGCTCGGTGTAATGTTCTTTCCGTCTTGATTGAAGAAGCAACTAACGTGCGGTCTGTTGTGACCGCCAGATCAATGGCGATCCCGAGAGGATTGCTTAGCATGATGGCTACCGGTCCGTCGGTCGAGCTTTGGATAACCATAAGACGGGTAGTCCAAGGGCTTGAAAGTCTTAGAATAAATCGAGGATCCCTTGCCGCTGCAGTTTTGGGTTCCCGATTATTGCGTCAAATCGTTAATGGCCCAATCGAGTTACTTGATCAGAATGATCTGTCTCGGTATCTTGAAACTACGGGGTGGCTAGCAGAGAAGGCCCCATTGAATCGGCATATTCAATGGGAAGCCGGTGCAGCACTGCTGTCTGCTGCTATCATAAATCGAGACACAGGGTTGGCGTTAAAGGCGAGGGATATCTTCGAGTCACTTGCTGCCGTTCATTCGAGCTGGCCACTACCACGTATTGGTATCGCGCGTGCCCTAGATTTTCTTGCCAGCATCAAACAGGATGCGGAACCTTCGGTCAATAGTTGGTGTGACGCGGCAAGGCTTGCTCTTAATTCAACTATGTATGCACGCTCGAATTTAGGTGGGCGTAACGAGGTATTCGCTGTTGATGATGCAAGAGGTTTTTTATCTGAGACTTTCGTCTTTAAGAAGATGACTAAATCTAAAGCAGATCATGAGGCGTCAATGCTGAATGTCTTGCGTGGTGAGATCGAACAACTGAACGCTACAAATCGATTCGAGGTTCCAAGTTCACTTGCCGTCGTTGAGATTCCTGTAAGCGATGAACGCCGGTGGGTTCATGTTTCTCAGCGAGCTGCCGGTCGATTGGTGAGTGATTTAAGTGCTGAAGAGGCTTCTGACGTGCTCGAAATGATTACCGATTTTCTTGTCATTTTCCATCGTGCTGCCGGTAAACCAGCTCCTGAAAAGTCAGCGTGGAGGTCGCTGAAAGCATATTTCAAGATGTGGTCGAAAACCCTCTTTGAAGCGGAGCATGCTGGCCGGTTTGTGGCATCTTTGCATAGTTGTTTTCCTGGCAATTTGCCGCTTGTAAGAAAGCGAGATGGTCATGCGTCTAACTGGCTCGTGGATCCTGCGGGCCGTATTGTGGCAATTGATCTTGAGTCAGATGACTTCATCCCTATGGGGTACGATGTTGTGCAGCTGATCGAAGACAATGCTTTGGTGCAAGCGAACCAGGATGGTTGGTACAGGCGGTTAGAAATTATGAAGCGTTATTTCAACGGCATGGAACATCAGCTAAGTGATTCTGAATTGTCTTCTGTATATGGATGGTTTGCGCTTACCCGCGCACTTAGATTAGGCACTGAGAAGGAAGCAGGAAAGCAGCTGCGGCGCCATGCGCGCGAGTTGTGCGGACTCTTAGTAGAGTTTGGCCATGATGAAGTCAAGAGTTTAGCAAGGGAGCTATTACAGGCCCTCTCGCGTATAGAGCATGGAGATATAAACGACTCCGCAACAAGCCATGATCATCGTCGACTTAGTAAGGCAATGGCATACCAACTTCGCCACCATGGCCCCCAGAACGGTGTATCAATTGACAGAGCTGGATTTGCTTTGATGGAGGATCTAGCGCTCACCCTCAAAACAGATATCAGCAATTTGTTGGCTGTTGCTGAGCATCCTGGTGAGCCGAGGTTCGAAGTTCGAGAAGGCCATATTAGGGCACTATACGGCCATTCGTTAGATGTTACCGTTGAGGCGGGTATAAAAGTTGGTACACCTACCTCCTTGTATCATGGTAGTAGCTGGTCTGTGTTGAATGCGATCATAAAAAACGGTTTGCTTCCAATGCGACGGCAATTTGTGCATCTAACGAACATTGCTGAAGAGGCTATGGCAGTAGGAGAGCGCAAGGGGGCTCCGATAATTTTTGCGGTTGATCAAAGCGATTCTGAAGAGCCTGTTGCTGAGGGTATCTGGGTTACAGCTAAAGTCTCGCCACATCGCTTGACTATAGTAAATCCTTTCATTCAAGAAGGCGGGATAGTTCGGTAAACGCGTCTGTAGTCTCCCCTGTCAATGAGACACAGGTAAAAGAGAGTTTTCTGCTTGCTGCCTGAAGGATTTGGGCGGCAGCTTCCCAAGAGCCCTATGTGGGCGTT
>JBDLTI010000016.1:0-38121 GCA_039805865.1 Pseudomonadota bacterium
TCGCCCCAAGTTTTTTGATTGTCTTCTCATGATGGCTCATCATAAACTCTTTATAGTGGCCAACCTTGGTAACGTTCTTGCGGTTTTCCGGCAGACCTTCGAGATCTTCAGGGTGAATAAACGGAAACCCTTCAAATGTATCAAAGCCGTAATATTCGCGCACATCTTTTGTACGCGCCAAATAGGACAATGTATAAGCTAGAGAGTAACCACTACCAACGCCACACTCAGCGATTGGCGCGGAAAGAGATTTAGTCTGCTCCAAGCAATATACTATGCGCATTAGTCGGATATCTGAAGCATTAAATTTTCTTATTGTGTTTTGTATTAAAAAATCTGTCACAGGCATTAGTCTTGACTGTTTCCGAAACGCCACCCTCAAAGGAAATAAATAATGCGAGTAGAATATTTTTCCAAACAAGCTCATACCAGCCCTCTTTATAAATTAAAATAGCCAAACGAAGAAATTGCCAAAAAAGATCTCGTTAACAGCACTTTAAGCAAGAATGGCGGAGCCGCCTCACTAAACGCTTTGCCTGTTAGCATCACCATATGAGCACTCTGGCTCGCAAAAACTGCCAAAGAAATCAATAATGGTGACAATTCAAATACATTCGAACCAAAACCAACAATCGCTAGGAAAATAATAGACTTAATCAATGTCATTACTGGAAGCCACTCGGTCCTGCCCTCAACGACCAGCCTAGCCCTATCCCATTCTGAAAATGCAAACGGAACCACACCGGCTATCAAAACTTGAATAATAAGCAATTCACCCTTGTAGCTCACAAGGTAGAACTCGACAATCCAATCAATAATAAACATTGCCAACAATGAGAATGCAAGTGCCAAAACCCCAATGCGTACACTTGCACTTAGGTCTGAAAAAATATTTTTGCCTGAATTGTCTTGTTCTCTAACTGCTTTAGGCCAAAATGTCCAGTAAATACTGTTGATAACCGTACCAAACGCTCCGCGCACAGAAACTCCTAAATAATAGCCTCCCAAACTTGCAGGCCCTAAAACGAAGGCAACTATTAACCCATCAAGTGAACCCGCAATTGCTGATAAAAGTTTTTCGGCTCCGATAGAGGCGCCATAACGTGTTAGCGTTAGCGCTCTTTTAACCCTTCCCCAGTTCCAATGAAGGAGGGGCAGATTTCTCAGCGCTAAAGCCAAGGTAAACAGCGCAAACACCGGTGTAACAACCAAAAAACCATCTGTACCCAAAGACCCAACAAGCAATAGCCCAGCTCCTAACTCGCAGATGTGTAAAAGCCTAAACTTCACGACTTGCGCACCGCGAGACAGTGCCATAAACATGGACTCAACTACCCCAAAAAAACGCTCGCTCGCTATGTACAGTGCCATTATTGCAAGGGTCAGTATATTTAGACTCTCTGTCTCTTTTTGAAGCCACGAATAGACTAATAAAAATGGCATTAGCAAAACCGCTCCCTCGAGCATATTTGCAACAATGTATGTCCATGTTGTATTCGACTGTTCGCTTTTATTTTGAGTTGGCACTGCTCGCAATGCATTGTAAATAGGCCCCGACGTGAGTGCAGAATAAATCGGGGCGATTATTTGAGCGGAATTGATGATACCAACAGTCACCGGATCCGCCAAAATTCGGAGCGCAAACACCCCGAAGAAGCGACTAGACAGGAGGAGATAACTGGTACCCGCATGTGCAATAAACGTTTTAAGGCTATTTGCCATTGGACGTTATGATCTCTTTGCCACGGACTCTACTTCCACTCTTCTTGAAGCAAGCATACGTCGAAGTTTCTGGAGTTTACTCCGACGACGGAGTTTGGATACCAAGCGACACAAAAGAGGCTCTTGATTCCTATAATTTGAAGTTGCAACGTTATCCAACCGATCAAGCCATTCAAAAGCAGACATCGTCTTTTGCAGCGTACCAGCTTTCAGAGATGGTTCGTTCGATGCCTTTCGGAAGACAGCGCTGACTCGTTCATTACCGGCAAGCAACTGCAATCCGGCCTGCGCTCCTACCTTTGACAAGCTATCCAAGCAAAAGAAATGGCGATGTGCATTCTTAAATGCCAGCCGCGGGTCAATGCCTCTCTCAATAACTGAAGCAAATCCAGGCACCTCTATGTACAAGACCCCATTGTCATTGAGTCGCGATTGTAGTTTCTTAAGCAGTGCAATTGGATCTTTCACATGTTCTAGAACTTGGATTAGCATGATGACATCAAACTTTTCAAAAGACCCATCAAACTTTTCAATATTCCTCAGGTCAATACCGAACTGGCGGCCATACTCCAGTTGTATGTCGTCATAGTCATACCCCACCTGGATCCACTCTTTTGGGAAAGCCACGAGAGACCCGCCGTAGCCGCAACCAAAATCCATAACTGCGCCTGTTTTTGGGATATATTTTCGAATTAGGGGAAGAATAGTTTCTACCGCATTGATATAGCCACCTTCAAACACTAATTTTTCAGAACCTGCACGCCCGTATATTTGAGCATAGTGTTTACTGTAAAACTCTGCCAGACACCCTTCGGTGTAATAGGGGTTCGCAAAAAGAAATCCGCAACTAACGCAACTAACATAATCTAGTGGAAACCCGTATCTGTCATACTCGGCCAGCGTTTTAAATTCGCTACAACCACATGCAAAGCATGCATCTTCTGGCGCAAATTGAAAAAAATCTTCAGCTTTAATGCTGGCTATGTGTTTACGTTGCTTATCAGACAACGGAATTTTCGCGGAAGGTGGATTAATCATAACAACCCATTTTTTAGTGAGTTACGGTAGCGTCAAGCAGTTTATTAAGTTGGCGGCCTTTTACCGAACTTAGAAACAGCGCTCGCAACATCCCAAGATTTTTTGTCTTGCCGAGCCACCATACAATGTGAGCTAACATTCTGAACTTTGCGATTGCCCGTAACTTTAATGGTGCATTTTCAAGATAATGTGCAGAAACCCACCAAATGTTGCGCATTCTCGCGGGGACTGCGTTGCTTAACCCCCCCATCCAACTATGTATCCCAAGAATAAGGTCGATATAGGCAACATTTAAGTTTGCATTGAAATGCGCTATGGCGCACCATGCTTCATAGTCCTGCGTTTGTTTAAGTTCAGGCAAAAACACTGGGTTAGGTAGCACGCATCTGCGAAGCACCATCGCACTGGTTGGAAAAAAATTGCCGTATACCGCAAGATCCCAGGCCAACTTGGGGGTACGTGGCAATCTCTTATTTAGGAAACCCGCCCCTTCGAGAGTGATGCGTTTATCTCCAACAGACAACATCGGATGAAAAATGACATCAGGGGAATTTGACGCTATTATTTTTCTTACCCATTCAAGCTTACGTGGATGCCATGTGTCATCTGCATCACAAAATGCAACATAGTCGTATTCGTGAGCTAATTCAACGCCTAGATTTCTTGCAATTGATGCGTTTGCAATGTCTGATTGAGTCAAACATACGGCTGAGTTTTCTTGGTAAGTTGCACAAAGCTTTTGCCAAGTATCATCCATTGACCCATTCTCTATGACGAATATTCGATCACCATCACTGATTGATTTAAGTATGCTGTCGATGGTCGATACGATAGTCTGTGACGCATTATGAGCCGGAACAACCACCGCTACTGTTACAAAGTCATTGTAGGCGACCTCTCGATCAAGCGTCAGGCAGTGCTCCTTCATGCCCTTCCATCTGCCGCATATATATGGCACAACCTGTTTTTCTGCGTGGTTATTCATTTAATGCAGCGTCCGACCATCCAGCAAGTCTTCTAGGTTGAATGCTGGCTCACGACCACGACCATCTAAGAATATACGCAACCATATTTCCAAGGACAGTAGCGTCCAAAGCCGTAACGGTCTTTGAACTCGGTCATAACTCGCACCGTTCGTCAGGTACGCCTTCAAGCCTTCGTGATCTATAACACCACTATTTGCTAGTCTCCCTTGACTAAGCATGCTCTCTAATGGTTCTCGTATATCACCAAGCCACTGCCTAATTGGGCTGCCAAACCCCTGTTTTTTGAGCGACAAGAGCTGCGGCGGAATGAGGGAGCCAACAGAGTCTCTCAACACCATTTTCGTTTTACGGGCGAGCGGATCCAATTTCAAAGCAGAGGGAATTTGGTAACACAATTCCACGAGCCTATGGTCCAAAAATGGCTCTCGTGCCTCCAGTGAAACTGCCATGCTCATGCGGTCAGTCAGTGCGAGGACGTCGTCTGGTAGATAAGCCTCTATATCTGCCGCCATAAAGTTATTTTGAAGATCACCAGGGTGACACAAGCCCGAAGGAACAAAAAAAGTCTCTGGCACAGTCTGTGTACCTAATAGCAGATCTAAACTATCTCCCAGAAATACACCTGAGTGCCACAAGTGGCGCATCAGATCAGGCTGATCGTTCATTTGTGCACGCCAGCCTAGGTCAGAACTCATGCGGTTTAGGGTCGGTTGCAGAACATTTTGACGCAACCACTTGGGTAGCCGTCTATAGATGTGCTCCGGGCGGGTGCCATCAAAATAGCGTGTATAACCGCCAAATAACTCATCTCCTCCAATGCCTGTAAGCACAACTTTCACATGCCTCGACGCAAACTCTGATACGGCATAAGTTGGCAGAGCAGCGGTATCTCCGTTCGGCTCATCCAAATGCCAGATGATCTTTGGCAGATTGGATAAGGCTTGATCAAAGTCAACCTGCAACTCATGGTGATTCGTGCCGTACTGCTCCGCGACTAGTTTAGCGTACGGCAATTCGTCAATGTACTTTCCGAATCCGACGGAAAATGTTTTCAAATCATCTGGGCGTGTTTTGGCTGCAAGCGCAGTTACTGCGCTGCTGTCGATGCCGCCAGAAAGCAACGAACCTAATGGGACGTCGCTACGTTGGCGTAAACGTACCGAGTCTTCAAGCAACTCATAAACTTGCTCTTCCAATTCACCGGCACGCTGACTAATCGTTTCCAATGGTGATCTTTGATACCAGTATTTCTGCATAAGCCCATCGCAAGAAATCACGATGGCGCTTCCTGGCATAATTTTTGTCACCGAGTCAAAAATTGTGCGTGGTGCACGCACATACCCAAGACTTAGGTAATCAACAACTGCCTTTTTGTTGATGCTTACATCAAAGTCTGGAAGAGTTAGCAGTGCTTTCATTTCTGAAGCAAAGGCATACCCGCACTTTCCTGCAAACAGATATAACGGCTTTACACCAAAACGGTCTCTCACCAGCGACAGCGTTTTCTCATGAGCATCCCATAACGCGAGCGCAAACATCCCATTGGTTCTGTTAAGCGCATCTAATCCACCGTCGACCAGCAGGTTGAGCAATACCTCGGTATCCGAATTGGTAAGAAAGTCGTAACCCTTTTTTTCTAACCATCCCCGGAGTTCAATGTAATTGTAAAGCTGCCCATTAAATACCAAGCAATAACGGCCGTCTCTGGAGCAGAAAGGCTGAGCACCCCCTGCTAGGTCAATTATGCTCAAGCGCCGGTGTCCCAATGCAACGTTGTCGTCAAAATAACGGCCACCGGCATCTGGCCCTCGGTGCACTAACCGTTGAAGCATTCGGTCTATAGCTTCGCGCGGATACTGGTTAGCTTGTTTCGTGTACCAGCCAGCTATACCGCACATGATTAAATTCCAATCCGCGCAAATTCATGCGCCCAAATCTTGCGATAGATTGACCCGTCTTCATCAGACCAGAACCCATTCATGAAATCAGTCATGGTTTTGTTAGTCCAATTCGGCGCGAGATCTCCGACCTGAGGAACAAGCCACACACCTGCATAGCGGTATTTGCCCAATACAGCCTTGCCTTCTCTTACAAGCCAATCGCTCCAGCGGTCAGTCAATGCCGTGCGATAGGAACATGCCGCCAAATCTGCCAGAATTTTAAGGCCGAGAATCTCGTAGGAGACAGACCCTTCACATAGCAATGCTTCACTCGAACTCTCGAAGATACTGGAAGCGTGACGCTCAAGAATTTTGCCAATTGCGTTTATTGCAGCTTCTATTTTTTCCGTATCGCCCTCATCCATAAAGTATGCGGCGTACAAAATAAGCGCTCTATAGTTATTTAACAGATGATTGTTAAACCATGTGTTATTCGTGCGAAATTCAAAATTATCTGCAACAATTATCGCATCCAATCGCGCACGATTCAGGACTTCTGGTGGCAACAGTTTCTTTCCACGCAAATGAAACAGGTATGTGGCCTTTGCAATACGCTGTGATGCACTATAGGCATCATCCATAAGACCGGCATTTCTGATTATTTCCAAATAGCGATTGAGCGCAGAATCGACGCCATATTCATTAACATGATCGATCAGCCACCCTGCTCTGTCCTGGTAAAACACCACTTCGCGGTCTGACAAAACACAAGGCGGCAAGTTGCTCCGACGATTTGTGTACCCCACCCGAAAAACATCAACTACATGTAGCAAAGAAGGCCAAAAAAACCTAGGGTTATGCAGCAAAAATTTGATATAAGTTAAAGGCTGCACGCTTCTTCTTTTTTAGAGCTAGTCAAATAGACTTGTATTGCGTCTGGAATTGATTGGTCGCGAGATGGGTTGCAGTAAAAGCCAACAAACTCATCCGCAAACGCTTGCTGCCGCCGCAAAATATCCTCAAGCAGCGTCTGCTCAAAATACCGCAACGCCTCCTTGATATTTTCCCAAATAATCTTATGCCTATTCGCCATCTCCAAAAAAGCCGGCATTAATCGTGCTGTCCGATTAATTAGCATAACCGGCCTACCAGCTAACAACATATCGGCAAGGATAGTCGAAGGCGAATCAATGATAACGAGCGCTCGCTCTTCAAACTGGTCTTGTTGCACGGAAAGCTTGCAATCTAAGCTGCGTACAAGATAGTTAGCAGGTGCGTTGTCGTACTGCCGCATGTCGTATGGATGCGAGCGAATTCGCGTATCAAAACGTTGCTTGATCAGCTGCAGGTCTCTCTCCACAGCTTCTAGGTAAAGCACGTCATTTATTCTTCGGTTATCGTACATTGTATTGGCACGAGTAAACCCTGTTAACACGTACAGAACAGATTTTCTGTCCCAACTCGGCTTACGAAGCTGCCGTCGATACATTGGTAGCGAAATGGGCAGATATCGTCCGCCTCGTCGCGCCAATTCAAAGCTTGCTAGAGAAGCAGCTACATTTTGATTAGCCACAAGCTTAACGTCTGTTTCCCAAAAATCGAGATATTGACTTGCTGTCCATACGTCATGCCCTACGCATGCATGTTGCATACTCATGCAAGGGATACCGCGTTTACGCAATGACCGCACGATGGCGATATCCCCGAGTCGCCCATAATTTACTGTGAAGTAATACAACGGCTTGCCTGATGCTGTGGCCGGAAGGTGATCAATGGTTTCCTGTACGCTATTCGCACGTTGGATCAACTTCCTGGTGAGCGTAAGGTAGTAATGACGACGTTCTGCCCTAGGAGGGTTAATACGAATTGGCGCGTCATGAAGCAAAAGCTTCGCTGCATCCAGAAAACGTCCGCAAAGTAGCGTCGCGAGCACAACAGAACCCATGTCTAATTTCTGAGCGCTGACAGGAACAAAGTCGTTTGCGGCACCATACCCAACTTCGCCGACCAATATATCGCCTTGATGCCAACGACCATATGCGCTCCCGTGGAATTTCGCATGAATCGTTCGTCGTATTAAACGTGCGACACGATATAACCGCTCTTTAATGACTGACTGTCTTTGAATTCCTACGGCCTTGAACCCAGGATAGCCGTCCATAAACAACGCAGCAAAGCGGCAGGATTCTCTGTTGTCACCATCAGCTGACACCCATTGCTTTGGCATGCTGATGTAACGCTTTTCACCTGCCATAAGTGCAATTGCTTCGACTATCACTTGCTTTTCGATAATGCTGTCCAACAGCTGTTTTACTTTGTAGTAAGGGCAGTTACTTTGCTCAACCATGCTTGGCCAAAGATAGGCCACTCTAGACATTACCTCTTGCGCTAGTTCAGCCGCTGAAATCAGGGATGAAAGCTGCTTGATGCGCTCCTTAGGAAAGCCAGACGGAATCCCGGCAATCGCAGCGGCACTTATAGGAATAATTTGCGCATTGCTGACTCTTTCGCAATCTAATGCAACAAAGTCACTTGCACCGTCAAGCACGAAATAAATCATTGGATGGTTATCATGCTATGCAATCCTGCGTACGAGCACACAACGAGGCCACATCGGATGCTACCATCCGACTTGAACCAAAGTTTGGAAACCAAGCCGTTGGGTCTTGCGTGGGAATGCTGTCATGCTCAATAAAAATCATGTAATCGCGTGCACAATCAATTTGAAACACTAAAGAGGTATCAGCAAAAACGCACCAACCAAATCGACCGTTTAGTTCGATGGATCGAGCAAAGCCCGCTGGTAAGGTGTAGTTTGAAAGCGATGGATGCAACCTAACCTCAACCGTTACATGATTACGGAGTGATGCCAATGCTTCAAGATCAAGCTGAAGTTTTACTGGATTAATGCTTCCAATATAGAGAAGTCGAGGCGTACGCCCATCTAATTGAAGCTTGAAGCACTCGTTGCTAAATCGATGTTTTTCTAATTGTCGAATTTCGCAGGAAAACCCCAGCTCATTTTGGAAAACATCTCCCCAGCTATCATCCAACACATGTAGACAATCAGGCATTGCCTGCCTGTAGGCTGGACTCAATTTCTCGATAAGATACATGTTCAAATCAAGCGGTGAAAAAGTGCAGTTTTGAACGGCCTCTACTCTTCGTATGCCGCTTACATTAGCAAGCGCTATCTGTTCCCAATCATGCCTCTCCATTGGAAAATACAACGTTGTTTGTGGTGCCGTTTTACGACAAAGCGCACCAACTGTTTTTCCAATAACGTAGGAGGCAACCGGATGCCCCGTTGCAACATCCTGACGAAAAGTGGCAAGTATTGCGGGACTAACTCCAGGACTGGAAGCCAGAACTCTTGCTAACTTCAACTGGCGTCGGATGCCCGAGACTACATCATTAAAACGTACATATGCCAGTACCGGCAGGACGTTTGCGTCACCTTCCAAATATCGTTTCAACCCTACAAATGGCAAACGCAAACCAAAACTTAACTCTGCCAAGCCACCGCTTAAGCTTTCTCTGAAGCCATCATAGTCTTTAGAGGTTAGTTGGTTCGCCCTCAAAGTTACGAAACCAACAAAAATCCTTTCAGCGCAAGGCAACTCTCTCAAATGCTGTGATCTACGCGAATAAAGAAACTGCCCTAATATCCAGATCACGCCCCACTTTGCAAGGTCACGTATGCAACTCCGAAACATCAGATAGCACAACGAGCCAGATAGAATCGCGGCATCAAACCTACCAGTCACTATCCAGTTTGAGAAAGATGGAATTCGGCTGGTATTGACTTCAAACAGAGCAGACGTTGTATCAGTCGGGCATACTGAAAACACAGCTCGAATTTCTTTATGGTAGGACTCTAGCGAAGCTTTAACCCGCACGGCACATCGTCCATGTGATCTCGCTATTCGCTACCTGCGCATTAATCTGATGCGCCCGCCGTGGTTCTCCATACGCTAGGACTCTATCCGAGGCAGCGGCAACAATTTGACTACTATATTCAAATTTCAACCCTGCAAACTCTACGCTTCTCGCGCCCACCTGCGCAAATGTATTATCCGCAAAACAATGTGTGAAACCTATATTTCCCTTATTGGGTTTTGGTATGTATATCTCATGCACACGAATTCCCAATGCATCGCCCTCGATCTTCAGTTTCCGTTCGTGTTTAGTGTATTTGTTACGCGCCACCGCGTAAAAACAACTCGCATCGTGCTTAAGGTCAAGCTCAATCGCATTGGCGAAAAACTCCCGCGGCGTGAAGAATCGCGCAACTGGCCGCAGCATGCTTTGCGCGGACCAAACACCGTTATGTCGACACCCATAAGGGAAATGATTGGGCTTTAAATAACATGGCATACCCGGGTCAACAAGAATTTCATGCCCCTTGTCATAAATTACATAAGACAAGAGGTCGTCGTGATTATGCGCAAGCAACGCCCCTGCGTTACTTGTAAACACATTCACGAAGACAACAAAGTCTCCAAAATTGACTCTGACGATATTAGCCATGCAATAAGCTTATACAGTTAACACCACGCGCCCAATGCTAAGCGGTGGGCAACAAAATCATCGGTGAGCTTTCAGCTCACCTATCAGCCTATCAATCGTATCTCTGATAAAAAACACATCTGCTGAATATGCGACAAACCTCACCCCAGATCTGATTTTATCGATAACTCCAGACGTATCAGTTGGCACGCTATGGAAGCCAGCCACCTTTCCATTGACAGAAGCTGCATTGACCACGCGATCTAACGCACTCGCAACTTCTACATCGTCTAGCAGGCCAGCTTTGCCCATACTTGCTGACAAATCGTATGGACCAACAAAAAGCGCATCAACCCCATCAATTGCTGCAATATCAGAAGCATTGGGAATGGCATCAATGTGCTCAATTTGAGGAATAAATACCGCTTCAGAATTCCAACTTTCAAAATAGTCACTGAAGTTTCGACCATACCCCTGGGCACGCGCAAGCCCGGCACCACGATTCCCCAAACAACCCGCCTTTAGTGATGTTTTCTGGGGATATCGTATGAAAGATAGTATGTGTACAGCCTGCTCAACAGTTCGCACATCTGGCACGATCACGCCCGACGCACCTGCATCAAGCACTTGCTTAATGGTTGTCACGTTGTGATCTGGCACTCGAACCAGCATATCAATCCCACTACGTGCGCCCACCCTTATAAGGTCTGCGGCAATATCAATAGAGATTGGCGCATGCTCCATATCTATCGCCAGCCAATCTAAACCACTAGCTGCCATTACTTCAACTGAGATTGGATCTCTCAACATAACCCAAGAGCCAACAGTTAACAAATTATTTTTGAGTTTAGTTTTTAATGACATATCTGACTTTTTAAACTCTGTAGGCACCCGATAGCCAAAGGGGATCTTTTGACATGGTCATCCGCACTCGATCAAGATCTTCTTGATTATCCACCGTGTCGGTAATTATAGAAGTTGGGATCACTTTCATTTCATCGCCCATTTCGATTACACGATTGTAATCAATGCCCTCCACTTCCTCGTTATAAGTCATCCCAAACGATAAAAATTTCTTAAGAAATTTCGGCTCGAAGGCGATGATGGCCACATGTTTATAGCATCGTTCCGGTAAAACTTGATGTTTCTTTGGACTAGGAATAGGCGCTCGCGACATGTAAATTAAACCGCCATCTGTTTCACGAAAGATGACCTTAACCCTGTTCAAATCATAAAAATCATCCAATGTAGAACACGGCTCAACCATAGTATAGGAAGGGAAATTCGGATCTGACTTTCGTGCAGAAATAATATCATCCAGCATTTCGGGATATACCAACGGCTGATCACCTTGCACGTTAATCACAAGATTATAATCACCATCCGTTTTGGCTATGCTGTCATACGCCCAGGCAATTCTGTCATTACACATATCAAATTCTGGAGTAAGCACCACATCGCCACCAACTGCTTTTATATTGTCATAGACCGCTTGATCAGGGGTTGCAACAACAACTCTATCCAAAGCCTTGCATAATCTCGTTCTTAGATAACAGTGAGCGATCATTGAAAAACCTTCTATGTCTGAAAGCGGTTTCCCAGGAAAACGACCTGACCCCATTCTTGCCGGAATAATTGCTATAGATTTCATTTGGTTAATCCTTATTTTTTTCTACGAACAAACTATTAACAAGATCCATCAAACCATTCCCAAGATCTGTATGGATAGGCTTGGATATTCTTTTCGCCTGAATAGGAACAAAGTTATACTGAGTCATCCTGTAATGATCCGATGACTGTGAGTTCGTAAATTCAACATCAAGCTTTTCATTTACGATCTCCTCCAGGAGGGAGAAGAGTTCTTGCATTGTGTACCGCTCGGTTCCCGTCAACAAAAAAGCTGCATTTTCTTCTGGGCCCAGCAATAAATCAGCCGTTATTTCTGAGGCATCAGATACATGTATAAATTCCCGACTATCTGATGGTGCACCATCGTAAAACAAGCTCTTCTCATTCAAAGCTTTCTTTACCATTCGGTGCATCCCATTCGAATCATTGCTTTGCCCACCGTAAAGCGAACCATACCTAAGTATTAAGTACGGAAGTGAAAATTTCCTTCCATACTCTGCGACATACTCTTCTGATGTTCTTTTAGATATGCGGTAAAAACTACCATGGGCGCTGTAAACATAGGCAGAGCTAGCGTAACAGTATTTTTTAACACCCTTTTCATGGCAGGCTTGCAGGATATTGTAATTGCCACCTATATTTACATCTATGCACTCTCTCGGCATTGCCTTCGCTTGATTCAAATCTGCAATCCCGGCAAAGTTTGCCACAATCGCTCCTTTCTGCACGACGTCTCTAACCTGATTAAGGTCCGTAATATCAACTCGTACAAACTCTACATTTGAGCAATCATGAGGAGGGGCAAGATCGGCAATGGTCACAGAGCAGTCACGTCTAACCAACTCTTTAACCAAGGCTCCCCCAAGGTATCCCGTGCCGCCAAAAACTATTACGTTCTGTTTGTTCATATTATTTCTTGCCGCTATACACAATCAGTCTTTACAAAAAGGGATGGCCCAGCAAACAAAGCACAGAGAGTAACAACCATCTACTGTGACAGACAACACCGCTGCCAGCGCCAGGCATCCACACACATGCGATCGATGTCGTGTTCAGCCGCCCAACCGAGCAGCACTTTCGCAAGACCCGGGTCGGCGTAGCATGCGGCGATATCGCCCGGGCGACGCCCGACAATGCTATACGGCACCGGCTTACCGGAAGCCACTTCAAAAGCTTGGATCATTTCCAGCACGGAGTAACCACGCCCCGTGCCAAGGTTAACAGTCAGCAACTGCCGCTGATTAAGGGCTTTAAGCGCAGCTAGATGCCCCGCTGCTAGATCTTCCACATGGATGTAATCACGCACACCCGTACCGTCTGGCGTGGAATAGTCGTTACCGAAAACTTGTAGCTCCGGACGTTTACCTACCGCCACTTGGGCGATGAAAGGCATAAGATTGTTTGGGACGCCGCTCGGATCCTCTCCGATAAGGCCGGACTCATGCGCACCCACTGGGTTGAAGTAGCGTAGTAGTGCGATGGCCCAACTCGGATCAGCTTTGTACAGATCAGCAAGAATGGCTTCTACCATGAGCTTGCTCTGGCCGTAGGGGTTGGTGGCTCCCAGCGGGAAATCTTCGCGGATCGGAACTGAAGCAGGGTCGCCATAGACAGTGGCCGAGGAGGAGAAGACCAGCTTCTTGACGTTGGCGCGCGTCATTTCTTCAAAGAGGGTGAGGCTACCCGAGACGTTGTTGTCGTAGTACCTAAGCGGTTCGGCTACGGACTCACCCACGGCTTTGAGACCGGCGAAGTGGATAACAGCATCAATGGCTTGGTTGGCAAACAGGCTACGCAAGGCGGTGCGATCACGGATGTCGCCGATGATGAATTCTGGGCGACGGCCGGTGATTTTTTGAATGCGGTTAACGACCTCGCACTTGCTGTTGCAGAGGTTATCGAGGATAACAACTTTGTTACCCGCTTCGAGCAATTGCACGACGGTGTGCGAACCGATGTAGCCGGTACCGCCGGTAACGAGGATGGTTTGTGCTGTAGGAGACATGGTGCCTGGGTGCTATGCAGCAGTAGCTGCATAAGCTACCGCCCTTGGATTAAACGTTGTTTTCCAAAGGACGTAGCGGTAACCGAGTTTTTTACTCGGGTTACATAAAATTAATTGTTGCAATTGTACCCTTTTCTGGGCATAAGCGGAGAGACATCACCCCCCCGCAAGCGATCTACGGACGGGTTATTCAAGAATTTTCGTGGCGCTGCGGTTGGCTGTCGCGCTTGGTGCCATAGTAGTAGGCGATGACGACAAAGACAAAATTTCAAATAAGATTAGCGGGTTGATCTTATTTGGCTTGCTGGCAGCCAAAGCAGCACGAACAAACACGGGGAAAATCATGGGCAATGAAGCAGAAAGATTCTTTACTAAGAGGCTTGGGGTCATCATTCTGCTCGTTTTCTTGACCGCCCTAGTGACGATTATCTTAGCCGGATGGGTGTACTTTGGCGTACTTGGAATAAAGGTCACAGACCCAACGGCTGAAGATATGGGGCGTATAGCCGACTACTTTGGTGGGACACTCGGCCCACTGCTTAGTTTCCTATCATTGATCGCGTTACTGGCCACGCTTTATGTTCAAGGCCATGAGCTCAAGTTATCGCGAGAGGAGCTGAAACTATCAAGGGAGGAGTTGGCAAAATCTGCGGACGCTTTGTCATCCCAGAATTCGACGATTGAACGCCAACGTTTCGAGCAAACCTTTTTTTCCTGGTTGGGCACCTACAGGCAGATGGTTGAAGAAATTTACCTGACGAATGGCTATAACGGGTCGGTTACAGCAACGGGGCGAAAAGGTCTTCGGGATATCTCTACCGGTTTTGATAGCACCGTTAAGAGCTCTACCCAACTTGTAATGTCTGCCGATTGTTTTGATGGGCGAGCAATCAAGCGAGAGGGCTATCCTCAAGCCGCAAGAATTATTCAGGAGACTTGGGAGAAAACTTACCTAGACTATGAATCGCAGCTGGGTGGGCTTTTCCGAACCCTCTTCGGTTTAATTCGCTGGGTAGACCAAAGCAACCTTAGCCATGCCGAAAAGTGGTTCTACATAAGCATCATCCGCGCACAGTTATCTAGCGATGAACTCAAGCTCCTGTTTTTCACTGGGATTACGGACAAAGGCAGGAAGTTTGGCATTCTTGCCAACAAGTACGCGCTATTCGACAACTTCGACCTGAGCAAGCAGCCCTACGCCAACATCATGCGAGAGTCTTTATCTGAGTCCAGCGGCTATGAACCGGCTGCTTTTAGCTCCGAAGATGCGAAGTGGAAATATCACTCGTAATAACGAAAGTTGTTGTCGGGATTGTGTACGGATAAAACGAGGCCGCACGGCGTTTGCCTTGGCCAACTTCGTGCTGTACTCTCGTACAGGTAACGAGCCCAGTCACGACTTGGCGCTACCCGATTTCTTCGGTGTTTCACCTAAAAACCCACCCGCCTCACGCTCATCTAGCTCTAGTTTTGGCGTTGCGTTTTTGAGCCGCTTTTTAACTTCTTTGGTGTGCTCTGCAGGTGGTATCTGCTCTGGCAGGGTTCCGCCAATACGTTTAATCGCATCGCGGACTTCCTGCCCTATCTGTTCGTGCGTCTGAATTGCCTGCGCTTGATTACGAATTCCTTCTCGTGCAAGTTTGTCGCGTGTTTGTGTCATGCGAAACTGGTTGGCAGCAAGCTCGGTGGCGTTCATCCGGTCTAGCAAGTTGTCTTTTTCGGGGACGGCCTTTTGCGCTTTGATCGCTGCACCGCTCAGCCCACCATACAGACCTTTGTATCCGGCATCATGGAATACGCCAAACATCCTGCTTTGCACCCCAGCATCTTGAGCCGCACCGGACAGCGCCTTGAATTCTTCGCTTGTTTGCTTGCGCAACTCCAGCCGTTCGAGATCTGCTGCGGCTTGATCACTCAGCTCTTGGCGACGGGCTTGTATGGCAAAGTATTTTTGAGCATTGGCAATTTCCGGCTTACGGGAATCGCCATTTTGAGCAATAAGGTAGCAGGCAAAGCGAGAAAGGTGATAATCATCAACTTCGCGCTTGCTCCCGGAGCCTAACTCGACCATTTTGCCGGCGCCGGCAAAATGATGGGCGGCATTATTTCCTGAGGTTTCACAAGACGTTACCGCCCGCTTAACGGCATCTTCAAACCGGCGCCACTGGCTGTAACCAAGCATGCTTTGCAGGTCACGCGCACTCCAGTATTCGGCACCATGTTCGTTGGTCTGCCGTAACCCCTCAAAGGACTTGATTTCTTGTGCTGGAAGTATTTTATTCATCAAAATTCCATTTTCATGTAGTGCGCCGGCCAGTTAAGCAAATAATGTTTATATAATTGTAAGCATGTTCGCACCTATTTTGTGATGGATAGCCTGGCTTTTGAGTGGATAATTTTGGCCAAGATGCGTTACTAGGAACGGTTATTAATTGTGGGTAAATTTCCTGGTAGGCCTAACAGTAGTAAAGGGTAGAACTTAGAGGTAGGGTTTGAGCCATGACTGAAAATCCGTGGAACAACGACGTTTTAAACAGAACGCCGTATGCAGACTTTCTAACGGCCTATTTGGTGTCAAAATTCAAGGCATCTACCAGCAAGCCAAAGGCGTCATTCACTTTGGCGCTGGATGCGCAGTGGGGTCTTGGCAAGAGTTTCTTTATTACGAACTGGTCAGCAGATTTGGCCAATGCTGAAAAGCCCCACCCTACTTTTGTATTTGATGCCTGGCAGGCAGATCACACGGCAGACCCCCTGATTGCTTTTATGGCTGCGTTTAAAGCGGCTCTGGATGAACGAATCAATGCAGCTGGCCTGGATAAAACTGCCAAGCAAACGATTACCAATCAAATTAGTGTTGCTCTATCTGGTTTTCGGCGCGCGATTCTGCCAGCGGGCAAGGAGATAGGCAAAGGGGTGCTGAGAAAAACAACGGGCATTGCGGCTGAAAAGGTATATGAGGCATGGATTTCCGAGTCAGGCACATCTATGACGCGTTCAACGGAAACCATTAGCGAAGCGGGTTTAGATTCCTTAAACAAAGGGTTGGATGTATTTTTTGATCAGCTACTTGCTGACCAAAAAGCCTTAGAACAGGCTATTGGTGACTTCAAAGAGGGGATTGAGCGCACACTTGAAACACTTGCTGAAGCGGACGTGGTGACTCTACCGATGTTTGTGTTTGTGGACGAACTGGATCGCTGCCGCCCCAACTTTGCGATTGAGCTACTGGAAGGCATCAAACATTTGTTCGGCATTAATGGTGTCTGCTTTGTCGTTGCAACAAATATGGCGCAGCTATCAGAATCCGTTAAAGCGATTTATGGCGCCAATTTCGATGGTTATAGCTACCTGAAGCGGTTTTTTAACGTCGAATATGCCCTGCCACCCTGTAAGAACCACGATTACATGCGGTTACTGCTCGGGGAGTACCCGGAGTTGTCCGCCCGTGAGCTTGATCTCGGTTTACCGTACCAAGATTTTGTTGGCGAATCTGAACCCAAGGATATTTGCTTTGCACTCACGTGGGTTGCAGACACCTTTGAACTGGATTTACGATCACAGCGCACTGTGCTGGAAATGATCTCGGCTTCCGCAGCCGGTGTGCCACAGGGAAAAAAGGTGCACTTGCTTTGGCTTGCCATACTGTGCGCCATGAAGCACAAACACCCAAACGGGTTTGACCGCTTGGCCAACAGCAGTGAAAATAGCACCGCATTTACCGATGATGCGTGGGAGGTAGCGGTGCGGGCAGAACCCGAGAAGACTATTGCGCTCCCACGTGGATTTGGCACAAATACCAGGGCGGTTAAACTCCGCGATGTGGCCTGGGTGTATTACAGCCTTAAAGAGCTTGACCTTAAAAAGGTTAGGGAAGCTCAAGAAGAGCCTAATTTGTACGACTACCCCGATTGTTTGTCGAACTCATTCTTCAGCGAGTTGCCGGGGCAATATTTGCCGGGAAAAGCCTACCCACCATCTATAGCCGGCTACTTTGAACTGGTTAAGACTGCCGGGCATTTTGTGGGGGGATAGAAGGTGGGGGGCCGCATGCGGCCGAAGCAGACCTAAAAGTTGCAATGTGGAGTGGGCGAATCCAGCTCCACTCCACGCTGTGTGCGTGCGACAACCTGCCGGAAGAGTACTCGTCGACCGAAGCCGCTCTAATGGATAGCTGAAATTCAGTCAACGCGTTTCAAGATGAAGTCGGCTATGCAATGAGACTACCTTGCTCGTACCTCAACGCATTTATGCGGTTTGTGATTCCGATTTTTTGCTCTGCTCTCACGCGAGCACCATCGGTCATTTGAGCAAGAAGATTCTCCATGCCGCTCACGTCTGACACGGTGAAAAACTCTCTCGCTTTATTCACATAGACGAGTGATTTCTTTTTCCGAGACAGAAGTTCAAAGATGTTGCTAAGGGTTCCCGTACTCTTGGTATCCCAAATCATAAAACCAAAGTCTGCCAAGGTAGCCATTTCGACATCTTTGGCCGTGAAGAATGGACGAGTCCCTGGAACGTGGCTTGTCTTTACCTCACGAATATTCCACTGGCCGACGTTATTCCTTGGCTCTGAGCCACTACAGAACACAACTACGCTGTTGAATTTCCGTTCGTACAAATAGCGCTGTATTGAGTAGTCAACACCTTCAGCATCGCCAACCACTACGTCAAAACCAGATGAGATGATGTTGTCTATCCGAAGCCTGACATTGCCATCGAGTTTCTTTATTTGCATCGAGCCGGCAATAAATACTGTTGTCATGTCACTTTGTTCTGCTTACTGCAGCCACATAGATGTGTTGAATTTTCGGGTACTGTCGCAAGGTCGTACATGCTACCTCAAACGAAGCCCCTGATGAATACAGATCATCGACCAACAGCACATTGAACCTTCCTTCGGTGGAAAGTGTGTCGTTAAAGCTAAAGCTTCCAAGTAATGCGGCAGTTTTTTCTTCACGGGTTGGAATGTCCTTCATCTGAGGCGTAGTACCGTTTTTGACCAGCACATCCTCTAAGCAAGGCTTTCCAATGAGTCGCCCCACCTCCCGCGCAAGTTCGACTACAGGTTGACGTGCTCGCGTTTTCGACGGAGGTATAGGGGCAACAAAGGATATGAATCCAAGACGCGGCACTATTTGCGTCGCTATGGCTCTGGCTAGCGGCTGAATCTTTGAATAATCAGACTTGTACTTGAGCTGGTACGCAGCTTCGCCAACCTCCGTCCGAACGGTTTTGTACTCGTTATGACCATATGCATTCTGCCCGATGATTACGCTAGAGAGCACATGTTTATCAAGCACATAACCAACATCCCAAGGACCATTCACTTGCATAACATTGACCTGCATTCCGTCTACCTATGCCTGTTGTTTAAATACCTCAGCACACCAATGTCTGAAACACTCACGTTTATAGAATTTCAGAGATTCAGCAAACTTCCCACTGAGCCCCCCTATAGTGATTAATACCTAAACTGCGCGCTTCGAATTAGTAACGAAGTTTGTTTTGGAGAGAGGCGACTTGTAGTAATCCTCGTCTAGAAATCGGAGTAAAGCCTTGAGCGCTTTCTTGTCGTGGGGAATCTTAATCTTGTCCTCCCCGTTAATCTGTTCGTATTCAACTGGAATATTGAACTCTAGTGCAATTGTTTTAATGTCATTTGGCGGGACACGCTCAAGAATCCGACTTTCCCTGATCAACCATAGCTTTCGACGAACCCATGAGTCGCTGACAGCTATGAGTTCCTCAATTGCTGGCTCTGCCACCTGTCTCAACTGTGCGAAGCATTGAATGTCTGCGTCTGTTGCCTCTTGATAGTAGCTACTCATGTCAAATATCTGCCTGACATGAAAGAAACTGAAAAATTTCAACTTGCATCCATTTAACTTTGCTGCAAGCTTTGTATCCAACGTGAGGCCAGTTCCCTCAATTTTTCTGTAGACCCCTTGGGCATGGAAGATTGAAAATCCGGAATCAGAGATTAAGCGCCGCCGATCAAAATTCTGTAGATATACAGACACAGAGTTGTCGGGCTCTTTCACACCAAAAAAAAGTGCGCGAATTGAATCGAACGACAATGTGCCAGGGTCAGCTACGGGCACACTAAGCGGAGATGCCACTGCCATGCTTAAATCGTCCAAATCAACGAACTCGTCAATTACAAGCCTCTCTCCGTCATCAGGTTTGTACTTTCCATCAAATGCAACCTCGTCGTGGTCGCTGTTGAAATTTTCGACCTGCTGACTCAGGAACGCCGTCATTCCTACTTGAACAGCGTGATCAACAGCGAATCGCACAATCCTATTAGCGGGATCGCGCGTATATGCAAATAACGTGTACATCACATCTCCAGTAAAAGTTGCGGTGAGAGTTGTTTAACGGTTTGCAGGTCGGAGGAGGAGAGAATGCGCCTACGAGCAATTAATGTGTAGACCATGCCATTCACTGCTTCGATTTTGTAAAACCGAAATCTGAACAAATGCAACACGGGATGACACGGAATGGCATCAAGCGTTGCAAGAATGACTGAGGCCACAAGGAAAATCGGGACGAACACCTGGAGATCTTGGATTTTCGTCACTAACGGAATGAAATAAGTGACGACAAAGACGACTACAAGCCAATCCTGTGAGTCGATCTTTTTGGCAACAAACTGTAATTGCTCGGATTGCCGGGACGCAGCCTTTATAATCAACAGCGGCAGCAAACAAGTAAGAGTACTTGCAAATATCCAGGAGAAAACAACCACGGTGCCACCCACTTCGACAAGTTGAAGAAATGCACTAACTAACACTGCAGGAGCAAATGCGGACGCAAAGAATAGTGAACGAATGACTGTATTCATGTACTTTTTACATTGAATGCGATTAGGTCATTTGACCATGGGGCGCCTCAGCAGATGCACGCATTTAAATCTATGCGGTTAGCCTTTTGTCCGCCAGTGGAGATCGATTATTAAATTGTAGTTATGTCATTTAAGAATACTCGCGCGCATTTAAATTCTTAGACACCGCTTACCAGCCATAAGGGCTGCCGCATTTGCTTTGAAAAACAAAATGCATACCATGCTCACTTCGGCTGAGTAGCCGACTTACCCAGCTCACTCTACACGCGTGGCAACTTCAAAACACCTAGCAACCCTACTAGGCAATAAGGGCGCCACCTTGACGCCCCCTCCCCATCAAGCAGCCTTATCAATGCCTCCAAACAACGCGCGGTGAGTTTGTTCGCCGATGTCGATCTCTAGAGCTACGGCACGCTCAACGCCAATCTGAATAGGAGGTCCGTATCGGGTAATGGCGATGCCTGTTTTACGAAGAAGCCGCTCAATCGCAGTGGTGGTGACTGTTACATAGTGCGTGATGCCCATGCGGTCACCAAAGGTAACGATTTCACGCATGGCATCTAGTGCCATCCCCGCAAAGCCAAAGCCTTGAGGTCCATCTGCTTCAATAGCAAAGCGGCTTAACTCCCAGACGTTTGGCGCCTCTGGCACAGGTGCGCCGTGCAGCAATTCAGGGAATGTATCTTTGAGCATGTACGGCCCTTCAGTTGGGAGCATGCGCCAACACCCACATACGCCACCATTGGTGGAGCGGATCACCATGTAATACGGGTCGATGGCATCGTAACCATCTATTTCCATCCCTGAAAGCACGGGCACTTCCCAGCCCATGCGGTCTTTAAATACGCGGGTGCGTAAACGATGCATATCCCAGAGTACTTTACTGGGAAAGTCACGACGGGTTCCAACCTGGATATTGCTCGACATGTGCGCCTCCGTTTAGTCGATTTGGGTAAAAGGGACGCACGAAAAATATGTCGAAGGCTTATTTCATGTAACTGGCAGAACTAATAGGTGGTTTGTGGGGGCTGGTAGAAGTGGGAGTGGTTACCTTACCGTTTAGAAGATATGGTGAGATATACATTCTTTTCTTTTAGGGTAAGCCATGAATCGATACGCAAACCTTAGCGGCACATTAGGTATCCGCACGTTTGGCAACTTCTAGATCTAAACTTTCGCGAATAATTTCAAATGGGGTTAATAAGACATGGCTAGATGCACCGCGCCCGTAAATGGTCACCGTACAGCGAGCGGGGCAGCTGCTTGCCCCGCATGTAGTAGCCGTTCGCACAGCTATAGGTCCTATTCACCCTACTCTTCGTCATATCCCACATCGGAAAGCCGCTGGGGTGGGCGGAGCAGCACCAGCGGTTCTGGTAGCAGTGGCGCACGGCCACGATGGTCGCGAACGGGTTCGCCAATCTCATATACATCCGCACAAGTTCTATCACTCACACCAATCCGTCAGACTGTTGAGTCGCGGGCAGCAGAACAACCTGATCTTCGTGATGTCTTCCTCTGCCACGCATGGGATGACCGGCAAGGAGTGGCCAAACATTTCCACGATTTGCTTGAGGCGGCCGGTGTCAAAGTTTGGTTTAGCGAGAAAGATCTTGGCCTTGGCGTACCGATGATGCGCGCTATCGACAAAGGATTGTTGAACTCAAGAATCGGGCTCGTACTGGTAACGCCAGCTTTCCTAGACCGTATTCCAAAAGAAGGTGTCGCCGATAAGGAACTTTCCGTATTGCTCGCACGCAATCAGCTTGTTCCTATTGTGCATAACACTACATATGATGCTCTCCGAAATGTTAGCCCTATGCTCGCCTCGCGAAGCGGTCTAGACACCTCTGAAGATTCAATGGCTGTAGTCGCGGCAAAAATCGCCGAATTAGTCACTCTTTGAAAGATGGCGGCGTGCCTCATTTGAACACCCACGCGGATATACCTAAAGTGGCAAGCATCCCAACCATAACCGTGACATGCGGCAACTTTACGGCCTCAATGATCAGGGCCAACAAATTTTGGTCAATTACGAAATTCATAACGCCTCCTTGCTAAAAGTCATCACCAGATTGCCATGCCTGGTACGAAATACGTGCACCAGCAACTTGGAATTGATTATTGCAGGCGGATAAGCGAAATTTTAGGGTGAAGCGCTTCGCCAGGTTGTGTAGCAAATTTGGACAACAAGAACATTTTACAGCGCCGAATTTAGATCTATAATGAGCTCTGAATATTGAGCCACGAGGTCAATCATGGATACCATTTACGCAGATTACTCAGTGAGCATGTCCGAGTTCAAGAAGAACCCGGCTCAAGTGCTGCGCACCGCAGGTGAAAAGCCAGTGGCGGTTTTGAGCCATAACCGCCCCGCTTTTTACATGGTGACGCCACAGCTATTTGAATCTCTGGTTGAAGAGCTGGCTGATCACGATTTGATCGACATCGTTCGAGATCGCTTAACGCGCAAAACCACAGCCATCGACGTCGACATCAATAGTATTTAACGCCGTGGCTTACCGCCTGCAGTTTCTGCCCGAGGCTTTGAAAGAGTGGGAGGCGCTCGATGGCAGTATCAAAGCGCCACTCCGATCTGCCCTGAAAAAACGGCTGGAGAATCCACACGTGCCGAGTGCGGTGCTTGGATCAGAACTTGCTGGTTGCTACAAAATCAAACTTCGCAAACAAGCGTATCGCCTCGTCTACGTGGTTGAAGATGATGTTCTGGTGGTCATTGTGCTGGCGATCGGCAAACGAGAGCGACTGGCTGCTTACGAGTATGCCCTGAAGCGGTTGATAACGAAGCGGATTGGGTAGGCGAACCCCAGTATTTTCTTGACAACTTGACAAGAAACTCTACAATAAAACAACAGAGAGGAGCCCGACGATGAAAACCCTGACTGTTGGCGAACTTAAAGCAAACTTTTCTGAAGTTTTGAGCACGGTACTCAAGACTGGCGAAGCCGTGGTGATCAGCTATGGCAAAAAGAAAGAACGGGTTGCGGCACTTGTACCGATTGACCAAGTCAAACCCCCATCAAAACGCGTACTTGGCACTTTAGGCGCTACAGCATCGGTCGCATTCAAGCCGAATTTCAGCCTGACCGATGAAGAATTTCTGCAAGCATGAAGCTACTGCTTGATACCCACGCTGTGCTTTGGGCATTAATCTCGCCCGACCAATTGAGCCAACGGGCTATTGAGGCCATTGAATCACCGGACAACGAGATTTACGTGAGCACGTTATCTCTGTGGGAGATCTCGATCAAATTCAATCTCGGCAAAATTACCCTGAACGCTATTACGCCTGCCGATCTACCTGATGCAATTGAACGTACCGGGTTTGAGCTCCTTGCACCTTCCGCTGAAGAATATGCCAGCTTTTACCAATTGCCCCGCCATGTACACAAAGATCCTTTTGATCGAATGTTGATCTGGCAGTGTTTGCAGCAATCTCTCACGCTAGTGAGCAAGGATGGTGACATCGAAGCTTATCGGTCACTCGGTTTGCAGACACTTTGGTAGTGCCATTCGCTTGAATTACCGTAGAATATCTATTCGTTTATCTATTCATTCATTGATTCACGCCTGTGTCTCTCCACCTCGTAAAACTTCGCACCCAGTTGGCAAGCGGCCCCATCCGGGCACGGCAACTTGTTGAAAAACTTCAACTAAGCCAGCCAACTCTCTCCCGTGCTATTGCCGCACTGGGAGACGAAGTTGTACGTCTTGGTGCCGGCCCAACTATTCACTACGCACTGCGCGATACAGCCCGAGGTGTTGGCGATACCCCGGTGTATCGGGTGTCGGCCGAAGGGATGCTACGTGAATTGGGCACGCTCATCCCAGTGCGGCCAGATGGCTATGTGATGGTGCAAAGCGATGGGAAAACCCTGCACAGCGAAAGCCTACCTTGGTGGCTTTACGATATGCGCCCGCAGGGCTATCTGGGTCGCGCTTATGCATCGAGGCACGCTCAAATGCTGGGGCTACCGGCCGCATTGAATGAATGGAACGACACGCATGCTTTGCGCGCCCTTTTGGCGCACGGTCACGATGCAATCGGCAACCTGCTTTTGGGCAAT
Organism: Pseudomonadota bacterium; assembly: GCA_039805865.1. Classification (GTDB taxonomy): domain Bacteria; phylum Pseudomonadota; class Gammaproteobacteria; order Burkholderiales; family Rhodocyclaceae; genus Fluviibacter. The sequence continues at coordinate 24,708 of JBDLTI010000016.1, forward strand.
GCGGCACGCGATGCATTTTTGGCCAACAACAGCCCGATAGCCATTGCCGAAGATGAGAAACAAGCGGCTTACACCCGCCGGGCTTTAGAAGCTGCTAGTGGAGACTCGCCCGGGTCTTCTGCCGGGGGTGAACAACCCAAGTTTCTGGTTTATTCGGAGACCCCATCCGGGCCACGCCATGTGATTGTTAAATTTACGGCGGCAGAGGACCATGCGGTTAGCCAACGTTGGCGAGATCTACTGCTGGCAGAACACTTGGCACTCCATACGCTGCATGCCGCAAACATTTCTGCCGCGCAGTCGCGAATCGTGGATGCTGGCACCCAGCGCTTTTTGGAAGTTGAACGTTTCGATCGCATTGGCGAATTCGGTCGACGCGCCGTGTTCAGCCTGGCCGCACTGGATGCTGAGTTTGTTGGCATGGGCAATGCCGGCTGGGCACCGGTTGCTCAAGCATTGGCACAACAAGGCTGTGTTGAGGCGTCCGCCGCTGAGACCGCCGCCCTTTTGCAGGCTTTTGGTGTGCTGATTGGCAATACAGACATGCACGCAGGCAATCTGTCGTTTGTTTCTGAACATGGCAGACCCTATCAGCTGGCACCCGCATACGATATGTTGCCCATGGGGTTTGCCCCACGAACTGGGGGCGAAATTCCAACGACACTTAGCCTAGCCAGAATCCATTCCTATATCTCACCCGGGGTCTGGCACCGTGCGGAACAAGTCGCGCAAGCCTACCTTACAGCGTTGAGCAACGAGCCAGGTTTCTCGCCAGCATTCCAACCGTGCATTGCGGCGCTGGCAACGCATATCGAAACTGCAGCAAGCGTAATTGCGCGGCTTGAGAGGTGAGCACTCGGAAAGTGACGCATTTTGAAACTTTCCGGTGAGTCTCACAACGATGTTAAGTCTTTTAGCGCTTGCTCTACTTGCACTTGAGAGATTTGCGCAATATCCGGCGCTGCCGGATGAACGCTATGCGCTACCTTGCTCTTCACCTGCCACGGACACCAGTGGTTTAGCTTATCTGGTTTGTTCTCAAACATGGCCAGCACTTTTTTATTGAGCGCTACGGCCAAGTGCAAAGCGCCGCCATCGGTGCCGATGAATAGGTCGCACAATGATAGCGCGGCAATGAGTTCAGTAAGGTTTTGGGTTGGCATTGGGATCAAGCGGTCACTGCCCACTGCTTTGATGAGTTGTGCTGCTGCTTCGTCATCCCCCGGGTGATGGGGGTCATCTACTTTACCTGGTGACCAGAACAACAAAACCTGTGTCTCTGGCTGGGTTTGTAGCAGGTGTTCGGCAAGTGCAATAAAGTTGTCCATACCCCAGCGACGCTCTGGTTCGCGGGCGCTGATGTGAAGGGCAATACGACGATTTGTGTGAGGCAATTCCAGTTTGAGTTTTGCAACGGCGTTAGCATCGGCAAACACTTGCAGCGGGCCCAAAGCATCGTTAATGCTCAATGGGGCCAGCAATTGATTCACCGCTTCTACTTCGTGCACGGCAGTGAACTCGGGTGTTTTTAGGCGAATATCGGGTAAGCCTTTTGCCTGGCTCAGATCATCCGGCACAAAGCCGATGATGTTCTTTGCGCCAATCTGGCGCGCAAAGTTAAGGCCATGCCGGTCGTAGCTGGATTTAGCCAGGATAGTGACATCTGGTTTCCAGCGACGTAGCTGGGCAATGAGTTTGAGGCGCTGATTTAATGCCTTGAAGCGGCTACCCAGGTTGCCGGCATGCTTGAGCTTCTGGTACACAAACACGTGATCGACATTAGGATTGCCACGCAACACGTCTGCGTTATAGGAATTAACCAATGCGCCGATCTGCGCATTGGGGTAATGCTGACGAAGTGCAGCGAAGGCCGGGGTCGTACAGACCAGGTCACCGATGTTATCGCGCCGAATGAGGAGTATTTTTTTCATCCAGTGCCCAGAGCATCAGAATCAACAACGAAATCGGAAGCCAAACGCCGCCTGCCATACCTGTGACCGCATAAACCCCCACGTAGAGGATAGTCGCCACTCCCATGGACTTCACCATGGCTCCTCCGCCACGAACCCAATGCTTAAAGCCTGCAAACATCAGACTTAGCACGAGCGCAGCGTATGCCAATAGCCCAGGCACACCGACTTCAAAGAGTAACTGCATATAGAGGTTGTGTGGATTAACGCGCCCTTCTCCATAAGAGAAGTAGCGATAGGCCCATCCATCCATAGGGTCTGCAGATGCCTGCCAACGCGCCATATAGCCTCGTTCTTGCGCAACCACAGGTAGCTTCTTCCAGCCGGGGCCATAGCCAATCCACAAGCGCTCGCTTGATATTTCCCAGACGGCTTTGATGATTGCTTTGCGTTCAGAAACAGATCCGTCACTGCCGAACTGATAAGTCCCCTTTGAAAAGATTGTGTAATAGCGCGCGATCGATGGGTTCGTTACATGATCCTTGATTGCATAAGCGGATACCGCCAAAACAAGAACCGCCGCCAGCATCAGCCATTTCTTTGACCAGAACCGGACAAACAAGAGAGCCGCTACCAATATAACCGCCGCCAGGAATGTGGCACGAACACCAGAGATGTTGACCATTATTAAGGCCGTTGTTGTGACTATGAGCAACAACACTCTCTGCCAGAACTTAAGTGGCCAGAACAACAATACCGGCAACAGAAACGGGAGATACAGAATCGTATCTGTTGCAAAAAAATCGAGATATTTCGGGAGCTGATTGTTCGCTGTCTCGTAGATGCTGAACACAAAGTTATTGGCGATGCCGTCTCGAACAGCCAACATTTCTTTGATGGCGTATCCGGAAATCAAAGCCCAAACCGCCATGACGCGGTTTCTTTGCAAACCTTGCCGCTCGTCAGACTGACAAGACAGCAAGACAAAAGCCAATAAAAACGGGAGGGTGTCCTTACGTAGGTTATTGAGTGCGTCTGCGCTCAAGGGGCTTAAAACTGCGCTTAACGCTGCAATGAGTACCAAGGCCATAAAACTGATCGTCAGCAGATTTGCTTTAGGGAAAGACAACTGCCTCTTACTGATCTGGAGGACCAACGTAATCAGCATAAGCCCCGAGAAAACATATTTCAGCGCAATGGCATTAGGCAATACGGTCGCAAATATAAAACCTAGCGATGCGTAGACAGCCAGATTGGGCAGATTAAAATTTTTCATAAGCATCACAGTGCGGTTAATTTAGCGAGCCCATCAATTTAAGAACCTCGTCTTTAGCCTGTATCTCACTAATTCCTGCGCGACAAGGCATGCCCTCTATGTTGCAGCGATCTTGCCAACACGGTGAGCAGTCTGGCATCGGGTCTGCCATAAGCGGGATGGTATTTGCGTAAACAAAGGTGGCCGGATCATATGCCCCGGTTAGTGGTGTAATCGTCGGGATATTAAAAGCAGCCCCCAAATGGGTAATGAAGCCCTCGATGCTCAGCATGAACCCGGCTTGAGAGATCAACCACATGATTTCGCGCAGCGATGTCTTGCCTCGCAGATCCAGGCAACCCGGGATTTCGTCCTCACCGGATTCGCCGATCTGCACCCAATTGGCCTGCGGTGTTTGTGCCACCAGCCAAGTGAGTTTCGTGGTGTCCCAGTTCTTCAGGTAAGCCCCGGTTGGTCGGTTGAAACCTACGGTGGCCTTTAGCAGTGCAAAGGGGCGCTGAATATGTGCGAACTTCTTTTGGAATGTAGCAACTTCCTCGTCCGAGAAAAAGATTTCTGGTTTGAGGTTGGGGTAGTCCAGCGCCGGGCGATAGTCGGGCAGGAGCTTTTCTAACCAGTTCCAGCCCTTTTCTCGGCGTTTGATCAAGTCGCGGGTATCTAATGGATTTGTACCAACCGTCCAGATTTCGCCACCGACACAGAGCACTGCTGGTCCACGTAGACTGCGCAGCGCCATTTTGAACAAACTACGCTTCCAGCTCGACATAGCGTGATAGCTCAGATTACTCAACACATTGGGGTTTGCTTCAAACAATGCCGGGCACATGGAAAACACAATACCTTTGGTGCCTGATTGTCGATTCAGGCCCCCCAGAATACTGGCGATGGTGAGCGCATCGCCAAGGCCATTACCCATTACGCAGTAGATAAGAACCCGGTTCTTCTTCGCCATATGATGCTCGAAGATTTTTCGCACAGGAGTCATCAGGGTATACAACGCCCATTCACGGACTCTTTGCCAACGCTTACTTTGCGTTTTATAAAGCATGGCTTTGCTCCAACAAAGTTGCAGCCGCGGCCAGTACCGATTTGGCTGAAAGCTGTTGCAAGCAGGCGCGATCACCGCGCTGACACGTACCCGGCGTATTAAACACCGTGGAGCATGGATAGCACGCCAGCTCTTGTGCACAGAGCATCTGGTGAGATTGACTTGGCAAATACACTTCTTTGAGATCCACGGGACCTGCAATGCAGACAATGGGCACACCCAGTGCATCGGCCATATGCGTGACGCCGGAATCCACGCCGATGAACAGCTTCAGCTGCTGCAATACCCCAGGCAACTTGGCCAGCTCATATTGGCCCACAGTATTGATGACGTTTGCTGATGCACTGGAGTGCGCCAACATCGCCAAAACTTCTGAAGCCTGTTCCACATCACCCGGGCCGCCGAAAAGCACAACACCCTGCTTCTTGTCGGTGTTCTGTAACAGCCCTTCGATGATTGCTACCAGTTGTGCTTCTGAAAGGCGCTTTAGCGCACGCCCGCTACTGACGAGCAAACCGATCCAGCATGTATCGGCTGGCAGCAACAGGGCTTCCTGTACACATTTGGGCAACGCCTTTTGCGGCGTTGAACAACCCGGCAAGAGGTGTTTGCAAAGCTCAAATTGCGTTGCCGGAAAATAACTACCATCGGCATGGCAAGCAATACCTGTCATCAAGGGTGCCAATAGACGGTAACTGGTAGTCAGTTTTCCCGGCAACACGGCCAGCTGTTGCGGCACAGCGCCCCAGCAGAATGCCGTTAATTGGGCGGCACTGGGGATCAGGCAGATAGCAATATCGTACTGGGCTGCGATACGCGCCAATTTCAACCGGCCTTTGAACCCCTTCTGCTCGGGGTAGGCAAATAAAAGAACGTTGTTCACCATCGGCAATATGGGTGAAAGCCCCTTGGCTATCGGGTCGATCAACAGATCAATGGTTGCATCGGGGTATTGGTCACGCAAGCTCTGAAACAACGAAGCGCTACAAACGACATCACCAATACCAGCGATTTCTGCGATAAGTATGCGCTTAGGGCTTCGCGTTGCAATCCGGCGCACTAACGCGATGGGCCACCAGATCGGTGCCAGTACCCAGGTGAGCAGGATATACAGCATCGCTTAAACCCTCTCGCCCAATGCACGGAGGAGTTGTCCAACCACCTGGTCGACGCTAATGTCGGCCATGGGAATGTTGTCATCTGCGCCTTCCTCGTCTGCCGGGTGGTTAATGCAGTAGTCCCTTGGGTGCTGCAACGGGCCGGTGTGATGCGTTTTGGAGATCGCGTGATACAAACCCACGAGCGGAATATCGAAGCTGCTCATGATGTGCGTGGGCCCAGTATCGACACCCACATAGGCACTTAAGCACGACATGATGGCTGCCGTTTGGCGAAGTGACAGCTGGTTGGCAAAAGAAACGCAGCGTTCGCCTAACTCTGCCGCCAGTGCCTGGTTGCGTTCCAGTCCATCACGCCCGCCGAAGAGAATAAACCGTGCCTGAGGGTATGCTGCGCTTATTCTGTTGGCCAGTTCCAGGAAGTTCTCAATGGGCCAATCCCGATAGGGGCGGGTATGAAAGCTGGTTGTCTGGAAACCGATTAACAGGTTGTCGACGGTGACCCCACGGTTTTTTAGGGTCTGGCGTGCCCAGACACGCTGAGCGTCCGTCAGCGTTAAGTCGATACGCAAGTTCTGCGTGGTGATGCCTACTGCTTTAGGCAGTTCGAGCATTTGCCGAACGACATGGTCTGACTTAAACGGTGGTGGCTCGACTTTGATATCGATCAGGGCATTTACTCTCGAATCATCATTGCGATAGGCTACGACCTTGCGGCTCACACGAGCGGCATAGCGAACCAGCGGTGCATCTGCACCATAAACAAAGGCCAGATCGTATTGCTTGCCGAACCAACCACGATACCAGGCTGTTTTCTTAGTGATGCCACCCACATGCTTGACGTAGGGCAGATGCTTTAGCAATTCGTAGCGATTCGGGTGGGCCAGTACGGTGACTTCGGCATCCGGGTAATATTGGGCAATGGCGCGAATCGACGGTACGCAAAATAGCGTGTCACCAATGCGGGTCACGTTGATGATAAGGATCTTCATGACGTTGCACCTTCGGCCAACGCACCGAGTTGGCTAAGCGACGCTTCCAGAATGACCAGTTGCAACACATGTTCGGCCAGCGCCGGGCGCTGGGCATAGGTTTTAACCATATGATCGACGCGATCTGCCTGCAGTTGGCCATTGGTGAGTTGCTGCAAACGCTGCCCCAGTTGTGGCAAACGTGCCTTGAGATCCTGTTGTAACCACGGGTTGAGCGGCGGGTTGAAGCCACGCTTTTTACGATTGAACAGATCCAGACTGGCCAGCGCCTGGGTTACCCGCCTGAACAATTGCTTGGCGGGCCAGGTAAAACGCTGGGCATCCGGCAGGGCCATGACTGTTTGTGCCCAAATATGGTCGAGCAATGGCGCACGCAACTCCAGCCCATGCGCCATAGTGCAGAGATCCCCTTTACGCAATATATATTCCGGCAAATAGTTCTGCAGATCGATGGCGAGCAATTGTTTCAGCGGTGTCAGCGCTTTGAGGGTGGCGGCATCCGGCATGCGCCAGTAGTTAGCGGGCAATGCTTTGTGCTGGGGTTGGAGCCAGGCACGCTGCCCCGGTGTCATGCCAGAGAAGCGCAGGCTGTAAGCCTGCAGCCAGCTCATACGGAGTTCTGAGAACAATTTACGCCAGCCCTTGCCGGTAGCTTCGGGTAGGTGTGGCGTGGGCAGGCGGAAGGTACGACGCCAGAGCGTACGCAAGTGTTTATGCTGGCGTTTGTAGCCGGCAAAGAGTTCATCACCACCGTCACCACCGAGCACGACCTTCACATGCTGCGTGGTGGCTTGCGAGAGATACCAGGTAGGGAAGCCGGAGGGATCGGCAAAGGGTTCGTCCAAATCGGCAATGATCTGCTCGAAGTCGTTGGCAATGGTCAGCGGTACCGGAATTGCCTGATTGGGCAAACCCAGCGTATCGGCAATTTCTTTCGCAAGTGGCGACTCGTCAAGACTGGAGCCCGGGAATGCGGCTGAGAAAGTGTGCAGCTGCCCGAAACCCTGCTCTTTGAGGCGGCAGGCGATGGTGCTGGAGTCGATGCCGCCGGAAAGGAACACACCCAGAGGACGATCTGCCACGGTACGAATACGGATGGCGGTATCCAGTTCTTGCTGCCACGCGTTTTCCTCACCGCCGGCTTCGCCATGCGGTTGCCAGTAGCAATGCTTGGTAAGTTGCTGCGTATCTAGACGGTAACGCAGGTAGTGTGCATTTTCCAGACGATTGATGTGCTGGAAAATGGTACGTGGTGCCGGCACGTACCGATGCGCCAGGTAGGCATCGATGCTTTCTGCTGAGAACTGGCGCTCTGCTTTAGGTACGGCGGGGAGCACGGCGCGCACGAGTGAGCCAAAGGCTAATCCGCCATTGGCTGTGGTGTAAACCAGCGGCTTGAGCCCCATACGGTCTCGTACCAGGAATACTTCCCGTTTGTTCCAATCCAGAATGGCAAAGGCAAACATGCCGCGCAGTTTAGGCAACAGGCCTTCAATGCCCCAGGCTTCATAACCACGCAAAATGAATTCGGTATCGGCATGCGTTTTGAATTGCACGCCCTGAGCCCGCAGTTGATTGGCATGCTGTTGCCAGTCGTAGACCTCTCCGTTGTAACAGAGCCAGACGCTACCGTCGTCGTTACTAAAGGGTTGGTCTGCTTCGGGGCGCGGGTCCATGATGGCGAGACGTGTATGGATAAGTCCGACATCTGGCTCTGTATCGTTCCGCTGGCCTTGGGTATTCCAGCCAACGACATGCTCGGCATCCGGCCCACGGCGACGTAACGCTGCCAGCATGGCTGACACCGTAGCCGGCGCGGCCGGTTGTGGTTGGAAGAAGCCGGCAATGCCGCACATAGTGTGTTACTTTGCCTCGGCGATGGCCTGACGAAAGGCCTGGTCCATACGATCCAGCATGATGTCGATGCCGAAGTTACGGCTGTACGCTAACGAGGCTTCGGCAAACTGCTGACGCAAAGCGGCGTCGCCCATTAATCGACGCAGGTTGTCTGCGAGTTTTGGCACGTTACGCGGTGGGGTCATGAGGCCGGTCTGGCCATCCTGGAGGGCTTCGCCAATGGCGCCGATGGGGGTGCTAATGGCCGGCACGCCACAGGCCATGGCCTGCATCAGCCCTTGCGGCACGCCTTCGTCACCGTATGATGGCAACACGAACAAATCCAGGCAGCTCAACCATTCAGGCACGTTATCCTGGTTGCCGACCATGATGATGCGCTCATCCAGCCCATGCGATGCACGACGGCGTTCGATGTCGCCCCATCGCGGACCATCGCCGATAACCAGAATCTGCCAATCTGGGAATTCATCTTTGAGGATAGCAAAGGCATCGACCAGATCATCGTGCCCTTTCCAATCGCGCAGCGTAGCCAGAATACCGATGGTTGGTTTATCGGCCACATTGAGCTTGGTGCGCACGGCCTGCTTATCGAGCGGCTTGTAATAGCTAAGGTCAATACCGGTACGCACCGACGTCATGCGATTCAGGTCATAACCATTCACCTGATTCAACGTGCTACGCAGCGCTTCACCGGTAGTGACCACATGCGTGGTGGCGGTTTGATACAACCATCGTGTGCTGGCTTTGGTGTTAACAGGCGACGACACATGTCGCGTACGCACCAGCGGTGGCATGCCGCTTAAGGTGGCGCAATTGGCGGCGACCAGCCAGCTGTCGGTAGAACTGTGCGTATTGATCACATCAAACTCATGACCGTGCTGCTTGAGGTACTGGCGCATGGCCAGAAAGCCTTTGAGGTTCTTACGGGCGATAGGCAGCGTTACCGTAGGAATGCCGCGCTTGATAGCGGCCGGTGCAATCTGCGCTTCCGGCGGCGTAACCAGCACGACCTTGTGGCCACGGGCGATCATGCCGGCTGCCTCGGTGAGGATACGGATTTCCTGGCCGCCCCAGCCGGTGGAGTTTTCAGTATGAAGGATTGAAAGTTTCTGCATGTATTTAGTCGGCATTAGCCCAGTATCAGCCTAGATCCCAGGGCAGTTTTTTCTGCTTCTTTAAGCCAGCGAATAGCTTGTAGATCTGAAACAGGAATTTTTCATAAAGATAAAAGCGCGCATAAAAGCCAAGCCGTGCCATGCCTTTGGGTTCAAAGTCATCGCTCACTTCGCCACGCGCCTGTTCGATGTTTGAATCTTTTGCATGCAAGGTATGACCAACCACGTAGGGATTGAGCCCATAGAATCTGATACGCCCACTTTCTGCAATGCGCTTCCAGGCATCAATCGGATACGAGATGGGATTAAACAGCGCCAGCATTTCTTGGGCTGCCGCTTTGTTGATCAGGTAGCCATGTGCACAACAGGCATCAACGACCGGATGCAAAGTGTACCCAGGTGTTACTGGCACACTCTTTCGGCCCTGGTAACGGATCAAGTGCGTGAGCAGATAGATCGTTGGTTTGGCTTCTGCTGCCATTCTATCGACCAAAGGCTGCAACACCTGAGCCAAGTCCTGATGCAGCAACGCGTCGTCTTCCAGCACCAGACTAACCGATTGGTCTATGTCGAGCATTTGCCGATAGATGCCAAGGTGGCTCAATGCACAGCCGATTTCACCCAAACTTAATGGCTTACCCTGAACCTTGAGCGTTTGAGACACGTCGTAAACCGTTTTGACATAGGCCGGGTCCAGGACTTTACCTTTGACGGCCGAGAAAACGTCATAGGCTATACCGGCAGCATCTAGCTGTTGTGCCATAAACGCTTTACGCTCGACTTCAAAATCGAGGTTAATAACAAAAGCTTTGAGGTTCATCGTTATGTCCTCAAACCCTTAAATTCTAAAGTCCGGTGCATAGCGACGGAACCAGAGCTCCAGCACCATCAGCGTCCAGAGGCGGCCACCATGCGGTTGTTTGGGCGTGGCCTGTTCGCGTTGTAGTTTGTCGAGAAAACCCGAACGGAAGATGTTGCGACCGGCCAAGCCGCCCTCACCCAGCATATCGGTCAGCGAGGTTTTCAGCCCGCCCGCTAGCCATTCGTGCAGGGGCATCACAAAACCCTGTTTACCGCGATAGACGATGTCGTGCGGTAGGTAACGTTCCGCTACTTTCTTGAGCAGGTATTTGGTATCGCGGCCGTGTAGCTTCATATTGGCCGGCAAGCGTGCCGCAAACTCCACGAGCTTGTGGTCCAGATACGGGACACGTGCTTCGAGCGAATAAGCCATTGTGGCACGATCGACTTTGGTGAGCAGGTCATCCGGCAGCCAGAGCTTCTGATCAATGGTGAGCAGCTTATCGAGGTAGCCGTTGGCCTGGCAGTTGGCATAGGCTTCTTCAGCCAGCAGCTCCAGCGGTACCGATGTCTGGCGCGTGAGCGCCGGATTAAGAATGCCTTTGTGCAACTCACGATCAAAGTGATTCGGTATGGTGGTGTAGCGACGGCTCAATGTACGAGCCGCTGCTTTGATCAAACGATCTTTACGCAGCTTGGCCGGCAGCAGTGGGTAAATGAGCGGTAGCGGCGATAACGGGTGCCCTAGCCGCGCAGCTGTTTTCGCCTCTTTTAAACGACTGGCGTAGTTACTGTATCCTGCAAAGACTTCATCCGCACCTTCGCCACTCAGCGCTACCGTTACATGCTGGCGCGTGAGGCGCGAGAGCAACATGGTGGGCAGCGCAGCCTGATCACCGAAAGGTTCGTCGTAGATGTCGACCCACTGATCAAAGGCTTCGATCACATCACCCGGTTGCACCATGAGCGGGTGATGTTCTGCCCCGATATGTTGCGCAACGCGTGCGGCGTATTCGTGTTCGCTATGGCTGGTGTTGCCAACAAAGCCGAGGTTAAAAATTTTGGGCTGGCTCTGACCGGCGTCTTTCATCAATGCGGCAACGAGCGATGAATCAATGCCGCCGCTGACAAAGGCGCCGAGCGGCACATCGGCCACGAGCATGGAAGACACCGAGCGCTTGAGTTCTGTTTCCAGTTGATTGGTTAACTCCGCTTCGCTGGCTGTCCACTTAGGTTCGTAATTGGGGTTCCAGTACGTCCATTCATGGGTTTGCCCGTTCTGAACCCGCAGTGCCCGCGCCGGTTGCAGTTTACGGATCTGTTTGAAGATGGTGAACGGTGCCGGAATGTACTGGCATTCCAGATAGAGCTGTAGCGCATCCAGATCGATATCGCGGCTCACGCCCGGGTGCGCCAGAATGGCTTTGAGTTCAGAAGCAAACAGGATGCGCTGATCATCCTGATAGATATTCAGCGGCTTGATGCCGAGCGGGTCACGTGCCAGCAGCAGCGATTCGGTTTGCTTATCCCAGAAGGCAAAGGCAAACATGCCTTCGAGACGGGGGAGCGCCTCATCACCCCAGGCAATGAGCGATTGCAGCAGAACCTCTGTATCGCCATTGGTGCGGAACTGAACACCCTTGTTTTGTAGTTCTGTCCGCAGGGCTTTGAAGTTATAGAGTTCGCCGTTGTAGGCCAGTGCATAGCGCCCACAAGGGCTGAGCATGGGCTGCTGGCTAGCGGCTAAATCGATCACAGCCAGACGACGGTGACCGAGGCCGATAGGGCCATCCAGGTGATAGCCCGCCGCATCTGGCCCGCGATGGGCCAGTGTGGTGGTCATGCGTTCGAGCGTAGCCCGGTCTGCAGGCTGCTTATCGACCCAACCGACAAAGCCGCACATTAGGCGTTTCCTTCTGCTACCGGGGTGACCGGGAGTGAGTCGCCCTGCACCTGATGCAGATAGGTGTAGATGCCATTACGCGCCAGCAGTTCACTGTGGGTGCCGATTTCGGCAATGCGGCCGTCTTTCAGCACAACAATGCGGTCTGCTTTTTCAATGGTGCTTAAACGGTGCGCAATCACAAAGCTGGTGCGGCCCACCATGAGTTCATCCAACGCAGCCTGTACGTGACGCTCAGATTCGTTATCCAACGCGGATGTGGCTTCGTCCAGAATGAGAATCGGTGCATTCTTCAGCACGGCACGGGCAATGGCGATGCGCTGACGCTGACCGCCGGACAAGCGCAAACCACCCTCGCCCACCATGGTGTCAAAACCATTCGGCAATGCCTCGATAAATTCCAGCGCATGCGCCGCCTTGGCAGCAGCCCGGATTTCATCCAGCGTGAGCTGGCGCGTGGCACCGAACGCAATGTTATTAGCCACCGTGTCATTGAAAAGCAGTACTTCTTGTGTCACCAGAGCCATCTGACTGCGCAGGCTGCTCAGATGCACGCTATCAATGGCGTGGCCATCAATACGGATCTGACCATTGCTCACATGCAGGAAGTTGGGCAGCAGGTTGGCAAACGTGCTTTTGCCGCCACCGGATGGGCCTACGAGCGCAATCTGCTCGCCTGGGTGCACGACAAGATTAACGTCGGTGAGCGCATTGCGCTCTGCCTCGGGATAACGATAAGAGACGTTGTCGAACACAATCTCCCCGCGTACGTTCTCAAGCGCAACGGAGCCCGTATCCCGTTCAGTTGGCTCGTCCAGCATGGAGAAGACATGTTCGGCCGCAGCTAAGCCGCGTTGAATGGGCGCATTGAGATCTGACAAACGCTTGAGCGGTGCGTTCATCATCAGGCTGGCCGTAATGAAGGAGACAAAACCACCAATGGTGGTCATGCCTTCGGCCGACTGGTACATCGCTACCGCAATAATGATGGCGACTGCGAGCGCGGATGACAGCTGGGTAATGGGAGTACCCAGGGCGGCAGTAACCGTGCCACGCATGAAGATGCCACGCAGATAATTGGCCACGCCTTCAAAACGATTTACTTCCTGCTGTTCGCCACCGTAGACCTTGATGATCTTCTGGTTGGAGATGGCTTCTTGCACGGCGGTGGTCATGATGACCATGTTGTCGTGCTCGGCATGCATGAGTCGACGCAGACGTTTACTGAGCTTGCGGACAGATACACCCAGTACCGGAATCACCGCCAGGGTGATGAGCATGAGTTGCCAATTGAGATACAACAACCAGGCCAGCAACCCAACCACGGTGACGCCGTCTTTAATCATGGTGGTCAGCACCGTGGTGCTGGCCGAGGTAACGCCATTCACATCATT
>JBDLTI010000017.1:0-37452 GCA_039805865.1 Pseudomonadota bacterium
AGTCCGAAGGCGCTCATGGCGGTACCTTCGCCAATGTCTGGATGCACAACGGCTTCATCCGCGTCGAGAAAGACGGCATCGAAGAAAAGATGTCCAAATCCCTAGGCAACTTCTTCACCATCCGCGATGTGCTCAAGGTCTATGACCCTGAGATCATCCGCTTCTTTATTCTGCGCGCACAGTACCGCAGCCCGTTGAATTACTCGACCGCGCATCTGGACGATGCCGCCAACGCACTGGAGCGTTTGTACACAGCCCTACGCAATGTGCCCGCCGCCGATGTGGCGCTAGATTGGAACAGCGCCTACGGCCAGAAGTTCCAGAGCGCGATGAATGATGACTTCAACACGCCAGAAGCCATGGCCGTGCTCTTTGAAATGGCCCAGGTGGTTAATCGTGAACAGAGTGCCGAACTGGCCGGGCAGCTCAAAGCCCTGGCCGGTGTGCTGGGTTTGCTGCAGCGTGCGCCGGAGGCGTTTTTACAGCGCAGCACCGGTGCCGATGCCGATGGCCTGACGCCCGAACAGATCGAATCCCGCATTCAGGAACGTCTGGATGCCCGCAAGGCCAAAGACTTTGCCACAGCCGACCGTGTGCGCAAAGAGCTGCTCGAAGCCGGTGTCGTTTTGGAAGATACGCCTCAGGGCACCATCTGGCGTCGTGCCTGATCCATTAGCACCGCAAACTCAGCTGGCGCGAGCAGAGCGCGCCATGCTGCTTATCTTGTCGGGTATCCAGTTCTGTCATGTGCTGGATTTCATGATCATGATGCCGCTGGGGCCGTTTCTCATCAGCGCCCTCGGCATCAGTACACAGGAATTCGCCTTTCTGGTAGCCAGTTATAGCTTTAGTGCGGCGACTGCCGGTTTGCTGATGGCGCCTGTGGTGGATCGCTTCGAACGCAAACGGTTTTTGCTGGGTGTGTTTCTGGCGTTCACCATTGCCACACTGATGTGTGCTTTGGCGCCGACGTATGCCTTATTGCTCGTTGCCCGTGGTCTGGCTGGTATCTTCGGCGGCATGATGGGCGCTATGGTGCATACCGTCGTTGCGGATGCCATCCCTTTTGAACGGCGGGCCAAAGCCACCGGCTATGTAGCCACTGCCTTCTCTGTTTCCAGCATTGCCGGTGTACCTCTCTCCTTATTGCTGGCTGATGCTCTGGGTTGGCAGGCACCGTTTTTACTCATTGCGCTCCTGAGCGGGGGACTCGTCTGGTTTGGCCACAAAGCCCTGCCAGAGTTCCGTAGCCACTTACATGCCCGACAGGAGGGCAAAGCTGTTCGCCAGATGCTGCGCGTGGCCATCGAGCCCAACCATCTGAAAGCCATGCTGCTTACTGCCTTAGTCATCTTCGGCGGCTTCACGGTTATTCCGTACATCACGCTTTATGCCGTAGCTAATGTAGGTATCGCGGCCGATGAAATCCCCATGATCTACTTTCTGGGGGGCGCCGCCACATTGATTACCGCCCGGCTCATTGGCGCGCTGGCCGATAAGCTGGGGAAAGTGCTCATGTTCCGCATCGTAACCATCGGCGCGTGTCTGCCGGTATTGCTGGTGACTAATGTTGGTACGTTGACGCTGTTCGTTTACCTCGCCATCACAACGCTGTTCTTTATCCTTGTGTCAGGCCGTATGGTGCCGTTGCTGGCCATTGTGGGCGCAGCGGTTAAACCGCAGGAACGGGGCACCTTTCTTTCGCTCAACGCTACCGTGCAGTCCATGGCCATGGGCCTCGCCAGTATGGTGGGTGGCCTCTTTATTACTCAGGCACCGGATGGCCTCATCAGTGGCTACGGCTGGGTCGGGCTGATTGCCGCTAGCTTTAATGTCATGGCAGCGTTCTGGGTTGGGCGCGTCAAGATTCGGGATTAACGATTTAGCTCGCAGCGACCAACAGGTCAAACTGTTTTTTGAAAGCGCTGATGTCGTTAGCAGATAGCACACCAAGCTTGCCGCGTATTAAGCGGTTGTCGAGCGTAAAAAGTTTGAAGCGAATCCTTGAAGCCACGGGTAGACCAGCAGCCTCTATATCTTCTATGGGGCAATCTAGAGGCCAGTTGTTGATTGCCGAAGTAATCATCACCAGCACAGAATGGTCTGCCGCATTGTTAAAGACAGGTTTCGACAGCACCAATGCGGGCCGATTTTTAGTGGCGGTACGCTCGGTAAAAGGGAAGGGTACACGTACCACATCGAATTGTTCAAAGCCCACGGTAGGCCTCTTCATCTTCAGCGCAGGCCCATTCAGTGAGCGTGCCTTCAACAGCGCGCATGTATTCCAAGTCCAGTGGCTGAATACGCCGAACTTTGGCTGACCCGTCTGCATTGACTTCCCATTCAAGCAAATCACCCGGATTAAAATTGAGCGATTCCCTAATTTCTACCGGAATGGTGGTTTGGCCTTTAGAGGTGATTTTAGCGATAGTTGCCACGACGTCTTTCGGTAAGGATTCCTTACCGAAAGAATCTACACGCATAAAGCCGCGATAGCAATACAGCCCTAAAAAAATGTGGCTGCGTCAAGATTCGTGATTGAGTACAAAGAAAGGTTGACGGGCTCATCTGGTGAGACTCTCGACTTGTAGGATGTTTCCACCTGTCAATCAAGTGGAGATCAAAATGCCCATCATCAGTCGGTTCTTTGGGATTGTTATCCGTATGTTTTTCAATGAGCATGTGCCACCGCACTTTCATGCAGAATATGCGGATCAACGCGCTGTTATCGATATTCGGACCTTAAAATTGATTGAGGGTAGATTGCCTCGTCGTGCACTTGAATTGGTGCTGGACTGGGCGGAGCTCCATCAAGAAGAATTGATAAAAGACTGGGATTTGTGTCAAAGTCACAAACAGCCCAGTGAAATTGCGCCATTGGAATAAGGAGTTGGTTGTGAAGTGGGACGTCGTTGAAGCCCGTGTTATCGAGCCAGGGTGTTTTCAAGTTAAGTTTGCAGACGGACTTGAGGGGATTGTGCGCTTTGCGCCCAGTGCCTATCGTGGCGTATTTGCAAAATTGCATGACCCGGTTGAATTCAACAAGCTGTACGTTAACGACTACTTCGTCACTTGGCCCGGAGAACTAGATCTGGCGCCAGATACTATGCATGCGCGTATTAAAGAGTCTGGCGAATGGCTCATTCAGTGAGCCATGACCAAACGCGCCCGCCGTCGCCCTAAACCGCTCAACGCCCCCGCTAAAGCGCTGAGCAGCGGCTTGTTCCGCCCCAAGGTTGAAGTGGATCGCCGTCGTGCTTCGCGGTTGGTCCGGAAAGCCAAGCATAAGGCAAACCCTGATTCGGGTCAGTAACTTACGTCAATCCCTGCGGGACATATTGAAAACCGTTTAATATTCTGAGATCTATAGAATTAAAACCGCTATGACCCCAGAAGAATTTATTGCCCGCTGGAAAGACAATGCACTGACTGAACGGGCGGGCGCTCAAGCGCACTTTGACGACCTTTGCGATCTGCTCGGTGTTACCAAACCGCGTGATCCTAATAACTACTGTTTCGAGCGCGGCGCTAAAAAGTCGGGCGGTGGCGATGGCTGGGCTGACGTCTGGAAACGTGGTTGTTTTGGCTGGGAAAACAAAAAACCGGGGCGCGATCTAAAAGCCGCCCTCAAGCAGCTCACGGACTACGCCCTGGAGTTAGAGAACCCGCCTTTACTGGTGGTCTCTGATCGTGAGCGCATTGAAATTCACACCGCCTTCACCGGCTACCCGGACGAGCCGCGTCTAATCCATCTGGCCGACATCGGCAAACCGGAGAACCTGCAAACGCTGCGCTGGGTCTTTGAGGACCCGGAGAAGCTCAAGCCCACCAAATCGCTGGCGGCCATTACAGAAGATGCGGCCGGCAAATTCGGTAGCCTGGCCGAGGCGTTACGCGAACGCGGCAACCCACCGGATCAAGTGGCGCATTTCCTCACGCAATGCCTCTTCTGCATGTTTGCAGAAGACGAGAACCTATTGCCCCGCGGTGTCTTCACCAAACTGCTCGACAACGCCGTCGATATCGACCGCGCCACTAACCGCATAACAGCTTTGTTCGAGGCCATGCAAACCGGTGGCGACTACGGCGATGCCGAAATTCGCTGGTTTAACGGTGGGTTGTTTGAAACGGTGGCCGTGCCACAGCTCATGCTCAGTGATCTGGTCACCTTACGGGCGGCGGCCCATATGGATTGGCGGGCGATTGATCCGTCCATCTTCGGTACTTTGTTTGAGCGCGGGCTCAATCCTAAAAAGCGTTCTCAGTTAGGCGCCCACTACACAGACCCGGCCACGATCATGAAGCTGGTGGAGCCGGTGATCATCCGGCCGTTAATGGCGGAGTGGGCAACGCATCGGGATAGCATCAGCAAGCTACTCACCAAATCCAAAAAGTTGGGTGACAAAGCCTACAAAGATGCCAATGCCGAGTTCCATGGCTTTCTGGAACGGCTCAAAAATTATCGCGTGCTGGATGCCGCCTGCGGGTCGGGTAACTTTCTATACGTAGCCTTAAAGACGCTGAAGGATATTGAGCGCCGGGTAAATACCGAAGCAGAGCAGTTAGGGCTGCAGCGGCAGATTGGTATCGAGTGTGGCCCGGCCAATGTGCTGGGCATTGAGCTGGACCCGTATGCCGCCGAGTTGGCACGGGTCACGGTATGGATCGGGGAGATTCAGTGGATGCTGCAAAACGGTTATCCGGTGTCGGATAAACCAATCCTGAAGCCGCTGCACACCATCGAAAACCGCGACGCATTGCTCAATGCTGATGGCACTGAGGCGCAGTGGCCGAAGACAGATGCCATTATTGGCAACCCGCCGTTCTTGGGTGGCAGCAAAAAGAGTGGTGAGCTGGGCAAAGCCTATTTCGATGCGCTCAATAAGGTGTTCGACAAAGCGGTGCCGGGTGGTGCGGATTTAGTCTGCTACTGGTTTGAAAAGGCACGCAAACAGATTCTCGCCGGAGATGCTGTGGGTACAGGTTTGGTTTCCACCAATTCGATTCGCGGGGGATCTAACCGCAAAGTGCTGGATGCCATTGTTTCTGATCTTTGCATTTTTGACGCCTGGGCAGATGAGCCTTGGGTCAATGATGGGGCTGCGGTGAGAGTGTCGCTGGTTTGCTTTGGTTCTGAGGAGTCGATTGCTCGGTATGCAGACGTCGCTCAGACGCCGCTACGCGCCGATTCGCTCCTCCCGCATACCGGGCAACCGAAGTGCAAATTGGATGGGAAACCTGCTGCAAAAATACATGCTGATTTAACAACGGGTGCAGGCATAAATTTAACCAGCGCACGGCCACTCAGTGAAAATAAGCTGACGAGCTTTCAAGGCTCTCAAAAGATCGGGGCCTTTGATATTGATGGTGAGTTAGCGCGCTCTTGGCTAGGTACCCCCAATCCAAATGGCAAACCGAATACCGATGTTTTGAAACCATCGTGGAACGGTATGGATTTAACTCGGCGCCCTCGTGATGGCTGGATTGTTGATTTCGGTTTAGACCTGCCTGCAAGCGAAGCAGCTCTGTACGAAATTCCATTTCAGTATGTTGCCGAACACGTTAAACCAGAACGTTTGCAAAACAATCGAGAGGCTTACCGAAAATATTGGTGGAGGCACGGTGAGCCTCGAGTTGCTATGCGAAAACAACTTGAGCCGCTGGCACGTTTTATTGCGACAACTGAAGTCTCAAAACATAGGTTCTTTAATTGGGTGCCACCGTTGGTTTTGCCTGACAAACGGTTGATTGTCATTGCAAGGTCTGACGAATCAACTTTTGGAATTCTTCACTCCCGATTTCATGAAATTTGGTCATTGCTTTTAGGATCAACTTTAGAAGATAGGCCCTGTTATCGGCCAACAACATCATTTGAAACCTTCCCGTTTCCGCAAGGTATGACGCCTAAAGATACTGCTGATTGGCAGGGCGTGATTCCGGCGGATTCCCCGGTAAAGGCGCAAGCTGAGAATATTACCGCTGCGGCTGAGAAGCTGAACAGTTTGCGTGAGGCGTGGTTGAATCCGCCGGAGTGGGTGGATTGGGAGATTACGCCTGAAGAAGAAAAGGCGGGGTTCCCGAAGCGGCCAGTCGCGAAACCGGGGCATGAGACTGAGCTGAAGAAGCGCACGCTCACCAATTTGTACAATGCTCGACCGGCTTGGCTGGATATGGCGCATAAGACGTTGGATGCGGCGGTGGCCGAAGCCTATGGCTGGGCAGACTACACGCCCGATGTGTCAGACGAGGAAATCTTACGCCGCTTACTGGCGTTGAATTTGGAACGCGCAGCGAAGAATTGAGGAGAAACTAATGGCTAACGAAAACAATCTCTGGGGTATTCATGCCGGCAAGACAGGCGATGCGAGTGCTCTGTTTCGCAATCAAAATTGTGTTGCTGTGGGTTGGGTCGATATGGGTGACCTAAGCCAGGTTCCCTCTGATCGGGAAGCTTTCAAGCAGAAAGTCGCACAGGTTTATCCCAACATTAAGCCGGGCGCGATTCCTAACTACGCCGGTCAGCTATTCCGTTTTGTGCATGAAATGCAAATTGGCGATTTGGTGGCGTATCCCGACAAATTCGAACGAAAGATCTTTTTGGGCGAAGTGTCAGGGTCATATAGCTACGACCCTAAGAAGTCATCGGAATACCCCAACTCGCGGTCGGTGAAGTGGCTGGGCTCATTTCCCAGAACACAATTCAGCCAGGGGGCGCTCTACGAAGTTGGCTCCGCAATGTCGTTCTTTCAGGTGAAGAACTTTGCAGACGAATTTAGAGCAGCTTTAGAGGGCAAGGCCACAGCCGTCAATGCTGTCGAGCAGGATGAAACCGTCGCCTTGGTATCTGGTGAGATAGAGGATACGACGCGTGACTTTATCTTGAAACGGCTCTCGCAAGAGTTCAAAGGATTGCCGTTGGAAGGTTTTGTTGTCCATCTGTTTGAAGCGATGGGTTACCACGCACGCTTAACCCAGCGTAATGAACCCAGCGTTGATGTGATTGCTCATAAAGACCATCTGGGGATTGAACCACCAATCATTAAGATTCAAGTCAAGAGCAGCGAAGGTACAGCATCGGATAAAGATGTTTCTGCACTCTGCGGCAAATTGGGTGTGGGTGAGGCGGGTGTATTTATTACGCTTGGTGGATATAGTTCGCATGCGCGGGATCAAGAGAAAAATAGACCCAATCTGCGACTAATTGATGGTGATGAATTGGTTGAACTAGTTTTGCAACACTATGAGAGATTCGATGCAAAGCACAAAGGTGTATTGCCACTGCGCCGGGTTTATGTACCTGAGTCTTTAGATTAACCATACCCATTCAAGCAAAGAGCCACCCGAAGGTGGCTCTTGATCTTTGTGGGATTAGAAGAAGCGGTTAACTACTAAAGAAGTTCTTCAGTTTCTGCTGCCAGCCGCCTTCCTGGGGGGAGTGGTCTTCGCCCAGGCTTTCCTGGAATTTGCGGAGTAGTTCTTTTTGTTCGCTGTTCAGGTTGACCGGAGTTTCTACCACCACGTGTACATAGAGGTTGCCGGCGACGCCGCTGCGCATGCCGGTAACACCCTTGCCGCGCAGGCGGAAGATTTTGCCGGTTTGGGTTTCGTCAGGGATGCGCAGGCTGGCAGTGCCGTCGAGCGTAGGCACGTCGATGTCACCGCCCAATGTTGCGGTGGTCATGGTGATGGGGATCTCGCAGTGCAGATCGTCACCATCACGTGTGAATAGTTCGTGCTGGCGCAAGCTGATCTGTACGTAGAGGTCGCCCGAGGGGCCACCGTTAACACCGGCTTCGCCTTCGCCGGATAGGCGGATGCGATCTCCATCGTTAACGCCTGCCGGGATTTTGATTTCCAGGGTTTTGTTTTCGCGCTTGCGACCACGGCCGTGGCAATCGGTACACGGGTCATCGATGACTTTGCCCGAACCGTGGCAATGCGGGCAGCTTTGCTGTACCGAGAAGAAGCCCTGTTGCATGCGTACCTGGCCGCTACCTTTACAGGTGCCACAGGTTTTTGCGCTGGTACCGGCTTTGGCACCGCTACCTTTGCAGGTGCCGCAGTTGGTTTCGGTAGGAATGCGAATGCGGGTTTGCGAACCCTTGGCCGCTTCTTCCAGGCTGATTTCCAGGTCGTAGCGTAGATCGGCGCCGCGATAGACCTGGCTGCGCCCGCCGCGTTGGCCGCCACCGCCACCGAATCCGCCACCACCGCCACGGAAGATTTCTTCGAAGATGTTGCCGAAATCGAAACCACCCGCGCCACCACCAAATCCGCCATGGCCACCCATGGAAGGGTCAACACCGGCATGGCCGTACTGGTCGTAGGCGGCACGCTTGTTGGGGTCGGTGAGAATCTCGTAGGCTTCTTTAACTTCTTTGAATTGAGCCTCTGCCGATTTGTCATCCGGGTTGCGGTCTGGGTGGTATTTCATGGCCAGGCGACGGTAGGCTTTTTTCAGCTCGTCGTCGGAGGCACCTTTGGATACACCCAGAATTTCGTAGTAATCGCGTTTGGACATGGCAGTTCTGCTTCGGTTCGAATCAATTTAAGAAAATGCAAAAGGGGCAAGGTTACCCTTGCCCCCGCCGGATCGGTGATCCGGAATTACTTCTTGTCTTTCACTTCGGTGAACTCGGCGTCCACCACATCGCCATCGGGCTGCTTGCCGGCATCGGCCTGAGCACCAGGCGCTGCACCGGCTTCGCCTTCACCACCGGCCAGTTGCGCCAGGGCTTGCGAGGCTTGCATCAGCGCTTCGGCTTTCTTCTCGATCTCGGCCTTGTCGGTGCCACGGATAGCGTCTTCCACTTCCTTGGCAGCGGCTTCGATCTTGGCCTTTTCATCAGCCGGAACCTTGTCGCCCAGTTCGTTCAGCATCTTGCGCACGCTGTGAACTGCCGCATCGCCCCCGTTACGGGCATCGGCCAGCTCACGCGCTTTGTGATCTTCTGCCGCGTTGATTTCGGCATCTTTGACCATGCGCTGGATTTCTTCTTCCGACAAGCCTGTGTTGGCCTTGATGGTGATCTTGTTTTCCTTGCCGGTCTGCTTGTCTTTAGCCGACACATGCAGGATGCCGTTCGAGTCGATGTCGAAGGTGACTTCGATCTGCGGCGTGCCACGTGGTGCTGATGGAATGCCTTCCAGATTAAACTGACCCAGGCTCTTGTTGCCCGAAGCCATTTCACGCTCACCTTGCAGTACGTGAATGGTCACGGCCGACTGGTTGTCATCCGCGGTCGAGAAGACCTGGCTGGCCTTGGTCGGGATGGTGGTGTTTTTCGGGATGAGCTTGGTCATCACGCCGCCCATGGTTTCGATACCCAGGGTCAGTGGCGACACGTCGAGCAGCAGCACGTCTTTCACATCACCTTGCAGTACGCCGCCCTGAACAGCAGCGCCTACAGCTACTGCTTCGTCTGGGTTCACGTCTTTGCGCGGCTCTTTGCCGAAGACTTCCTTAACCTTGTCTTGCACCTTAGGCATACGCGACATACCGCCGACCAGGATGACATCGCTGATGTCAGAAGCCGAGCAACCGGCGTCTTTCATGGCGGTGACACATGGCGCAATGGTGCGCTCGATCAGATCATCCACCAGGCTTTCAAACTTGGCACGGGTGATCTTCATGGCCAGGTGCTTCGGACCGCTGGCATCTGCCGTGATGTACGGCAGGTTGATTTCGGTCTGCTGAGCTGATGACAGTTCGATCTTGGCTTTTTCAGCAGCTTCTTTCAGGCGCTGCAGGGCCAGGACGTCGGTCTTCAGATCGGCGCCCGATTCTTTCTTGAATTCGGTGACGATGTAGTCGATGAGACGCTGGTCGAAGTCTTCGCCGCCCAGGAAGGTGTCGCCGTTGGTGGACAGCACTTCGAACTGATGCTCGCCGTCGATTTCCGAGATGTCGATGATCGAGATATCAAAGGTACCGCCGCCTAGGTCGAATACGGCAATCTTGCGATCGCCTTCTTTTTTGTCCAGGCCGAAGGCGAGGGCAGCAGCGGTTGGTTCGTTGATGATGCGCTTCACTTCCAGACCTGCGATGCGGCCAGCATCTTTGGTGGCCTGGCGCTGGCTGTCGTTGAAGTAGGCCGGTACCGTGATCACGGCTTCGGTGACTTCTTCACCCAGGTAGTCTTCAGCGGCCTTCTTCATCTTGCGCAGGACTTCAGCCGACACTTGTTGTGGTGCCATCTTCTTGTCGAGAGCCTCAACCCAGGCATCACCATTGTCGGCCTTGGTGATCTTGAACGGCATCAGGCTGATGTCTTTCTGGACTTCCTTGTCTTCGAAACGACGACCGATCAGACGCTTGATGGCGTACAGGGTGTTTTTCGGGTTGGTCACAGCCTGACGCTTGGCCGGTGCGCCAACGAGCACTTCGCCATCGTTGGTGTAAGCAATGATCGACGGGGTGGTACGGGCGCCTTCTGCGTTTTCAATAACCTTCGGCGTGCCGTTTTCCATGACGGAAACGCACGAGTTGGTGGTGCCGAGGTCAATACCGATAATTTTTCCCATGGATTCTTATCCTTGTTATTTGCTAAGTGATTGATTGGTTGGGTGAAACGAGACTTTGTTGTCGCTTGTTTCACCGACATGACGGCTATATAGGGCCGCCATGCCGTTTTTCAAGAGCTTTTGGCGATATTTAGCCGTTGGCAACGGTGACCATAGCCGGGCGCAGGACGCGGTCGGACAATTGATAGCCCTTTTGCAGCACATTGACGACAGTGTTGCCCGGTTGGTCAGCGTCGACCATGGCAATGGCCTGGTGCTGGTTCGGGTCGAACTTATCACCGGCTGCCGGGTTTTCTACTTTCATGCCACTGCGATCCAGGGCGCTGAGTAGTTGTTTCTGGGTCAGTTCGACGCCCGAGCGCAGGGTAGCGGCATCGGCGCCGGTATCGGTCAGTGCGGCATCAAGGCTGTCACACACGGCAATGAGTTCGCGGGCAAACTTTTCAACAGCAAACTTGTGCGCTTTGGTTACATCTTCAGCGGCGCGGCGGCGCATGTTCTCACCATCAGCCTTTGCCCGTAAGTAAGCGTCTTGCAGTTCGGCGACCTTGGCTTCCAGTGCGGCGATTTGGGCCTCAGGCGTTGCAGCAGTTTCCTGGGTTGATTCTGCGGCGGCCTCCGTGGCGGCATTTTCTTCGACGATTGGTTCTTGATGTTGTTCGGTCATGTCGGTTGTGTTCCTGTTTCTTGAACGCTTGAAAAATGGAAATTTCATTACAAGTGGGGATGCCCGGCGATTATTCAAGTGCCCCCAGGACTTTGGCGCGTGCCGCCTGTGTTGCAAGCTCGGCCGGCGCGCTGGCTTGTTTGGGCCAGCCGGCCAGATGCCGTTCAGTGAGATCGGCCAGTGCGTTAATCCAGGTGGGGTCTTCGTTCAGGCAAGGCAAGTAGTGGAAGTGCTCGCCACCGGCGGTGAGGAAGGCCGAGCGAACTTCCAGATTGATTTCTTCCAGGGTTTCCAGGCAGTCGGCGGTAAAGCCGGGGCAGAGTACATCGATGCGTTTGACACCCTGCTTGGCGAGTTCGATCAGAGTTGGTTCCGTATAGGGTTCCACCCACTTGGCTTTGCCGAATCGGGATTGGAAGGTAGCGATCACGCTGTCTGCGGGTAGGTTGAGGGCTTCTGTCACCAGGCGGGCGGTTTTATGGCATTCGCAGAAGTAGGGGTCGCCCAGTTTGAGGTTGCGTTCCGGCAAGCCGTGAAAGCTCATCACCAATCGGTAGCTGGTATCCGGGAGTGCGGGCGGCGGGTTGTTCTGCCAATGGGCTTTGATCTGGGCCGCAATTGCGTTGATATAGCCCCGATCGTCGGCAAAATTGCGGATATAGCGTAATTCAGGCTGGTTGCGCAGACCGGTGACCCAGTTGAGGGCTTGGTCAATGGCTGTGGCCGTGGTGCTGGCCGAGAACTGCGGGTACATAGGCAGCAGCAGAATACGCGTGGCGTTGTCGGCACGGAGTTGCTCTAGCACGGCAGGGATGCTGCGTGGGCCATTGCCGGCATAGCGCATGGCCCAGGTGACGGTGAGGTCCTGATAACCACGCTGTTGCAGGGTTTCGGCCAGCAGGCGGGTCTGGGCTTCGGTGTGCACCATCAGCGGCGAGCCCTGGTCTGTCCAGATGGTGGCGTACTTGGCAGCCGATTTTTTAGGGCGCACTTGCAGAATGATGCCGTGCAGAATCGCCAGCCAGATTGGACGGGGGATTTCGACGACACGCGGATCGCCCAGGAATTCCGCCAGATAGCGTTTAACGGCGGCTGGGGTGGGGGCATCTGGTGTGCCCAGGTTGACCAGGACGACAGCGGTTTTAGCGGGCGTGCCGTGACGCCAGGCGGGTGGAGTTTTGTTCATTGAAGGAACCAGCGGTGAGTTAAATACGGATTGCAGCAATTAGCCCTGAGCCTGTTCGGTCAGAGCACTGGAGAGCAGTCGGGCAGTAATGTCGACAATCGGGATGACCCGATCATAAGCCATACGGGTGGGGCCGATGACACCAACAGAGCCAACGACCTGGCCTTCCACCTGGTAAGGGGCAGTGACCACGCTGCATTCGTCCAGGGTGGCAATGCCGGACTCCTGGCCAATATAGAGACGGACGCCATCGGCCTGATGCGACAGATCCAGCAGCCGCACGAGCGCTGTACGCTGTTCGAATAGATCGAACAGTTCGCGCAGGCGGCGCATGTTGGAGCTGAGGTCATCAACATCGAGCAGGTTTTTTTCGCCAGAGATTACGGTTTCTGATTCGCGCGGCATCAGGGCTTCGCTGCTGGCGGTGAGCGCGGCGGTCATCAGCGCTTGCATGTCGGTACGGATACGGGTGAGTTCGTCGTGCACCCGGTGGCGCATTTGTTCGAGTTCAAGGCCGACAAAGTTCTGGTTCAGGGTATTGGCGGCTTCGGTGAGTTCGGCAGCGCTGTAGGCGCGGTCGGTGGTGAGAATCCGGTTTTGTACATTGCCATCATTAGTCACCAGAACAAGCAGGACGCGTTGCTCGGAGAGGGCAATAAATTCGATCTGGCGAATCCGCTTGCTGCTGTGGCGGGGGGCGATGACGATGCCGGCAAAGTGGGTGAGATCGGAGAGCAAGCGTGAGGCATGATTGATGATCTTGCCTGGCTGGGCACTAGCGCCGGCCAGCTCTGCCAGAATGCGTGCATGATCCATCTGCTCCAGAGGTTGCATGGTGAGCAGGGAGTCGACAAAAAAACGGTAGCCACGTGGGGTGGGGATGCGTCCGGCCGAGGTATGCGGGCTGGCGATAAAGCCCAGATCCTCCAGGTCAGCCATGACATTACGGACAGTGGCGGCTGACAGATCCAGGCCTGAAGCACGAGAAAGCACGCGCGATCCAACCGGTGCGCCATCTGAGATGTAGCTCTCAACCAACGTCTTGAGCAGCACGCAGGAACGATCATCCAGCGGCGTAGGCGTAGAGAACGGCTTTTGGGTGCCAGAAATGA
Source organism: Pseudomonadota bacterium (assembly GCA_039805865.1). GTDB lineage: Bacteria > Pseudomonadota > Gammaproteobacteria > Burkholderiales > Rhodocyclaceae > Fluviibacter. The sequence goes on from JBDLTI010000017.1 coordinate 13,490, forward strand.
TGCCGGCGGCGGATTTCGGATGCATGGAATAGATTCTACAAAATTATTCTGTGGTTTAATCGGGTTCTGTTGCGGATAAGACGAAATGTGGAGTCGGATTGATGTCGTACCCATGGCCGTTAAAAACGGTAGCACTGATCGGTCGCCAGGAAAGTCCTGAAGTTGCGGATTCGATTGTGGCCCTCTCCGGGTTTTTTCACGCGCGTGGCGTGAATGTGCTGGTTGAAACCGAAACCGCTATTGAAGTAGACCAATTGCTGGGTAGCGCCGCGCTGGCATCGGCCGAATGCGCGGATTTTGCCCGGATTGGTAGTACGGTTGAAATAGCCATCGTGGTGGGCGGTGATGGCACATTACTCCACGCAGCACGCCAGCTTGCCCGCTTTGATATTCCGTTAGTGGGCATTAATCAGGGTCGATTGGGCTTTATGACCGATATTGCCCGTTCCGCCATGATTGAAGCGATGTCTTTGCTGATGGAAGGCAAATTTACGCCGGAAGACCGATTGTTGCTGGATACCGAGGTGCTGTTTGGCGGTGCATCGGCGCAATGGCAACCTATGGCCAACTTGGCATTTAACGATGTGGTCATCGACAAAGGCGCTACCGGCCGCATGATCGAGTTTGAGCTGCGTGTTGACGATGAATTTATTTATAGTGCCCGTGCGGATGGTTTGATTATTTGTACGCCAACGGGTTCGACGGCCTATGCGCTGTCGGCCAATGGCCCGATTTTGCACCCCAAGCTGGGTGGTATTGCGCTGGTGCCGTTGTGTCCACATGCTTTATCGAATCGACCGATTACCTTGCCCGATACGGCGCGCATCGAAGTGCGCCTGGTGCAAGGGGCTAATGCCCGTGCCCACTTTGATGGCCAGGAAACCGTTGATCTGATGCCGGGAGATGGGGTGCGTCTGGTGAAATCACCCCACAGGATCAAGCTGTTGCATCCGCCGTCCTACAGTTATTTCGCCATGCTGCGCCAGAAGCTGCATTGGAGCGAAGGGCCGAGCATCCGCCCGGGTTTGGTGGTGAATACGCCTTGCGGTAAGCCGGACTAAGCGATGCTGTGTCGCCTGGAGATTCGGGATTTTGTGCTGGTGCATGCGCTGGCGCTGGATTTTCAGCCGGGATTTGGCGCGCTCACGGGAGAAACAGGCGCAGGCAAATCGCTACTGATTGATGCGCTGGCTTTTGTGCTGGGCGAACGTGCGGAAGCGGGGCTTATTCGTTCTGGCGCATCGCGTGCGGAAGTGACGGCCGAGTTTGATGCATCAGTTGATCCGGCTTTTGTCGCCTGGTTTGCTGAGCAGGCGATTCCGCTGGAGGCGGGTGAAGGGGTTTTGATTCGTCGTGTACTTGAGGCGGCAGGGCGGTCACGTGCATTCATTAATGGCGTGCCGGTCACCTTGCAGCAAGTGCGGACAGCGGGCGAGTGGTTGCTGGATATTCATGGGCAGCACGCACACCAGTCTTTATTACGTGCTGATGCACAACGTCAATTGCTGGATGACTTTGGCCAGTTGCAGACTCAGGCACGTACCGTCGCTTTAGCCTGGCGAGAGTGGGTGGCCGCACGCCAGGCCCTGGCCGATGCGGGTAAACGATCCGGTGAGATAGTGGCGCGGCGTGAAACGCTGGCCAGACAGATCAAATCGTTGTCTGAACTGGCCAATGATCAGCCGGATTGGGGTTGGCAAGACATGGGCGAAACGCAGTCGCGATTGGCCCACGCATCCAGCCTGATTGAACTGACCCAGAGTGCCGTCGATGTGTTGGGTGAGGGTGATGAGCCCGTGCTAACGATGCTGAGTCGCCTGCAACACCGGTTGCAGGAAGGTGCCGGGTTGGACAACCGTTTACAGGAACCGACGGATCTGCTGTCGGCGGCCAGCAACGAGCTTTCCGAGGCGCTGACCCTGTTGCGTCGGCACCTCGATCGTTTTGAAGTGGATCCCGTGCGTCTGGCTGAAATAGAGCGCCGCATGGCGACCATGCTCGAGTTGGCGCGCAAGCATCTGGTAGAGCCGTCGGCATTACCGGCGCTGTATCAGGATTTGCAGGCTGAAGCGGACCAACTGGCTGACGCCACCGATATTGCAGCGCTTGAGGCCCGATCAAAGGTGGCGGCGTTGGCCTATGCCGATGCGGCAGCAGTGCTGACGAAGGCCCGCACCAAGGCGGCCAAGACGCTTTCTAAAGGCGTGAGTGATGCCATGCAGGAGTTGGCGCTTGGCGGTGGTCAGTGCCGGATCGCGCTGCAGCCACTGGAAGGCGATGGCAGTGCGCACGGTCATGAGCGCATTGAATTCCAGATTAGCGGATTGGCGGGCGACGATTGGCGTTCTTTGTCCAAGGTTGTATCCGGGGGTGAGTTGTCCCGTATCAGTCTGGCGATTCAGGTGGTGACGAGTGCCTGTAGTGCGGTACCAACGCTGATCTTCGATGAAGTGGATGTGGGTATCGGCGGGGGTGTTGCTGAAGTGGTTGGTCGCTTGCTGGCCAAGTTGGGAGAACAACGTCAGGTGTTGTGTGTGACCCATCTGGCCCAAGTGGCGGCACGTGCTGCCTGGCAGTGGCAGGTGAGCAAAGAAAAAACCGATGGATCGTTTCAGAGCCGGGTGCAAGGGCTCGATGATGCAGCGCGCGTCGAAGAAATTGCCCGCATGCTGGGTGGTGTCGAGATCACCGAGCGCACGCGGGCGCACGCAGCCGAGATGCTCGGACTTGCCTAGCCAGTTGTCGGCTTTTAGGGGTTAGCGAATACGCTTGGTGGGTCGATGAGGGCAGGCGGTGTCGATACATTCCGCATACAGACATAAGTCGTGCGCCTGAATTCTAAAGCCGAGTTTCCCGGCGATTTCGGCCTGTTTCTTTTCGATTTCCGGGTCGCAAAATTCAACAACGCGGTCGCATTGTAGGCAGACCAGGTGGTCATGGTGTTCGCCGCGGTTTAGTTCAAATACCGCTTTGCCCGATTCGAAATTTTGCTTTTGAAGCAAGCCGGCTTGCTCGAATTGTGTCAGGGCCCGATAAACCGTTGCCAGACCAATGTCGACGCCACTTGTGACCAGTATTTTGTACACGTCGTCCGCTGTTAGGTGCTCATCACGTCGATTTTCAAAAATCTCGAGGATTTTCATCCGTGGCATGGTTGCTTTGAGGCCGGATTGCTGTAGGTCTTTCGGCGTGGGCATAAAAGGATTCCTGATCTATAACTTCGGATATGATAGCGGCTTTTGCACCGAGCCGTTCTTCTCATGTCCTCCTACCGGAAATTACCGTTGGCAGTTTTTAGCAAAGGCGCGGCTGGTTTTGGCTTGTTGTGCAGCTTTTTCCTGTTGAGCGGTTGTGCGGTGGAGCGCTATTTTCTTGAATACCGCGTTAATGTGCAGCAGGGTAATGTGGTTGAGCAGAAAAATATAGCGCAATTGAAACCGGGTATGACGCGAGATCAGGTGCGCTACGTGTTGGGCACGCCATTGTTGCAAGATCCTTTTCATGCCAATCGTTGGGATTATGTGTATCGGTATGAAGATGGCGCATCGGGCAATATCACCATGCGGAATATTTTCGTGTACTTCAATGCCGCTGGTCAGTTGGAGCGTGTTGGTGGTGATGTAGCAGCAGCTCAACCGGTGGGTGTACAGATTACCGGTGATGTTACTGCAGATGCTAACGCCGCTGCAGACCTAGCGGCTGCTGTACGGTCGAATGAACCTCAAGTGATTGATCTGGGTAGCCTGCCAGAAGATGCTGAAGGCCCACCTGAAAACTCTGAACCACCGAGCGATTCCTGGTGGTGGCGGTTTATCCATCTATTTAAGTAAATAAGGATTTGTCATGACAGCTCCTGTCAGAATTGCCATTGCGGGCGCCTCCGGTCGTATGGGTCGTATGTTGATCGAAGCCGTTTTGCGCGATCCGGCCACTGAATTGCATGCAGCGTTTGAGCGTGAGGGTAGTGAATTTGTGGGGCGGGATCCAGGCGAGTTTGTGGGTCAAACGACGGCAGTACGCATTACCTCAGACGTTGCTGCCGGTTTGCAAGGCGCGAATTGTCTGATTGATTTCACCCGACCCGAAGCAACGCTGGTGCATCTAGAGGCCTGTAAAACGGCTGGTGTGGGCATGGTGATTGGTACTACGGGGTTTGAAGAGGCGGGTAAAGCCGCACTGGCGGCTGCTGCCAAGACCATACCGGTGGTATTTGCCCCGAATATGAGTGTGGGCGTCAATGTGACCTTCAAGCTGCTGGAAATTGCCGCCGGGATCCTCAATAGCGGCTACGACGTGGAAATTGTCGAAGCGCATCACCGACATAAAGTCGATGCCCCTTCGGGTACGGCGTTGCGTATGGGCGAGGTGGTGGCCGATGCACTGGGCCGTAATCTCAAGGATGTGGCTGTCTATGGCCGTGAAGGCGTGACCGGTGAGCGTGATGAAACGACGATTGGTTTTGCCACGGTACGTGGTGGCGATATCGTGGGCGATCACGTAGTTATGTTCTGCGGTACTGGCGAGCGGGTGGAAATCGGCCATAAGGCCAGCAGCCGTATGCCTTATGCATTGGGTAGTGTGCGGGCGGCAAAATTCATCCGTGAACGCGCTAACGGCTTGTTTGATATGCAGGATGTGCTCGGCCTACGTGCCTAAAGGCTGCCCGAAGGGCTAGCGCAACGCAGCATTTTTCGCTATAATCTGGTCGCTTAAATCCTGCCTTATGCAGGACTCAAGCGGGAGTACCATTCAAGCTGTCTTCGGGCGGCTGTCATGGGCTCCCGCTTTGCATATCTGCTACCCGGAGTCGCTGTGTCCTATCCTGAGTCGTCCGTCTCGTCTGTTTCGTCTGCTGCTGGCAGCCGTCCCCTGTGCTCAATCCGCCCGACCGCTCTGCTGGTGCTGGCGGATGGCACCATCTTCCGTGGTGAGTCTATCGGTGCAGCCGGTAAGACTTCTGGTGAAGTCGTTTTTAACACCGCTTTGACCGGGTACCAGGAGATCCTCACTGATCCATCGTACTGCCGTCAGATCGTAACGCTCACCTATCCACACATCGGTAATGTGGGTTGTAACGACGAAGACTTTGAGTCCGGTGCCAATTACGCGGCGGGTCTGGTGATTCGCGACCTGCCGGAAGTCGCCTCCAACTGGCGCTCGCAAAGCGACTTGTCGTCGTATCTGGTTAAACATGGGATTGTCGCTATTGCTGGTATCGATACCCGCAAGCTGACACGCATTCTGCGTGAAAAGGGCGCGCAGGCCGGTTGCATCATCGCCGCTGCGGCTGGCGAATCGCTGGATGAAGCCGCTGCGCTGGCTGAAGCCAAGGCCTTCCCGGGGCTTGCTGGTATGGATCTGGCCAAGGAAGTAACAGTCGACAAGCCCTACGCCTGGACTCAGGGTGAGTGGACGCTCAATGGTTATGTCACCGGGCCAACGCCACGTTTCAAAGTGGTGGCTTACGATTTTGGTGTGAAGCGCAATATTCTGCGCATGCTGGCTGAACGCGGCTGTGATGTCACCGTGGTGCCAGCACAAACGTCCGCTGCTGACGTTCTGGCCATGAATCCGGATGGTGTCTTTTTGTCGAATGGCCCCGGAGATCCGGAGCCTTGTGATTACGCCATTGCTGCGATTCGTGAATTCCTGGCGGTAAAGAAGCCTGTATATGGCATCTGCCTTGGCCACCAGCTACTGGCTTTGGCGGCCGGTGCAAAGACGGCCAAGATGAAATTTGGTCACCATGGCGCCAACCATCCGGTCAAGGATGTGGATACGGGCCAGGTGCTCATCACCAGCCAGAATCACGGCTTTGCTGCTGATGCAGAAACGCTGCCGGCCAATGTGCGTGTGACGCACGTGTCGCTGTTTGATGGCACGCTGCAGGGTATTGCCCTGACCGATGCACCGGCGTTCTCGTTCCAGGGTCACCCTGAAGCAAGCCCGGGGCCGCACGATGTGAGTTACCTCTTTGACCGATTCATCGATCTGATGTCTCAGTACGCTGCAAAATAATAAAAAGCTGAATCATGCCCAAACGTACAGACTTAAAAAGTATCCTCATCATTGGCGCTGGCCCGATTGTTATCGGCCAGGCCTGCGAGTTCGACTATTCCGGCGCACAGGCCTGTAAGGCCCTGCGTGAAGAAGGCTACAAAGTCATTCTGGTGAACTCGAATCCGGCCACCATCATGACCGACCCGGAGATGGCCGATGTGACTTACATCGAACCGATTACCTGGCAAGTTGTGGCACGCATCATCGAGACGGAGCGTCCGGATGCGTTGCTGCCGACCATGGGTGGTCAGACGGCACTGAACTGTGCCCTGGATCTGGCGGCTAATGGCGTTCTGGAAAAGTTTGGTGTTGAACTGATCGGTGCTTCGCGTGAAGCCATCGATAAGGCAGAAGACCGCGAAAAATTCAAACAGGCCATGAACAAGATCGGCCTGGGCTCAGCCCGCTCTTCGATTGCCCATTCGATGGAAGAGGCCTATCAGGTACAGGCCGGCGTCGGCTTCCCGACCATTATCCGCCCGTCGTTTACGCTGGGTGGTACGGGCGGTGGTATTGCCTACAACATGGAAGAGTTCGAGACGATTTGCAAACGCGGTCTCGAAGCTTCGCCGACCAACGAGCTGTTGATTGAAGAATCGCTGCTGGGTTGGAAAGAATACGAAATGGAAGTGGTGCGTGACCGTAAGGACAACTGCATCATCATCTGTTCGATTGAAAATCTGGACCCGATGGGTGTGCATACCGGTGACTCGATCACCGTGGCACCAGCGCAAACGCTGACGGATAAGGAATACCAGATTCTGCGCGATGCCTCGATCGCTGTGTTGCGCGAGATTGGCGTCGATACCGGTGGTTCGAACGTGCAGTTCTCGATCAATCCGGATGATGGCCGCATGGTCGTGATCGAAATGAATCCGCGCGTGTCGCGTTCGTCGGCGCTGGCCTCTAAGGCCACTGGTTTCCCGATTGCCAAGATTGCTGCCAAGCTGGCCGTGGGTTACACGCTGGATGAGCTGGCCAACGAAATTACCGGTGGCAAGACCCCGGCCTCGTTCGAGCCATCGATTGACTACGTGGTGACCAAGGTGCCACGTTTCGCCTTTGAAAAATTCCCGATGGCCGATAACCGCCTTACGACGCAGATGAAGTCGGTGGGTGAAGTAATGGCGATTGGCCGTACCTTCCAGGAATCGCTGCAGAAAGCGTTGCGCGGTCTGGAAGTGGGTGTCGATGGCTTCAACCTCAAATCGGTGGATCCGGAGACGATTGACGAGCAGATTGCCAACGCAACGCCGGATCGCCTGTGGTACGTGGCTGATGCCTTTGGTGTGGGCATGTCGGTGGAGCGCGTGTTTGAACTGACCAAGATCGATCCGTGGTTCCTGGTACAGATCAAGGAAATTGTTGATCTGGAACTCACCGTAGAAAAACGTGCGTTCGACAGCCTGTCGGCAGACGAGCTTCGCTTCCTGAAGCGTAAGGGCTTCTCGGATCGTCGTCTGGCTTATTTGACGAAGAGCAGCGAACAGGCAGTGCGAGAGCGTCGCCACGCCCTGGGTGTGCGCCCGGTCTACAAGCGCGTGGATACCTGTGCCGCCGAGTTCGCCACGAACACGGCTTACATGTACTCGACTTATGAAGACGAGTGTGAAGCCCAGCCGACCGACAAGAAAAAGATCATGGTGCTGGGCGGTGGCCCGAACCGTATCGGCCAGGGTATTGAATTCGATTACTGCTGTGTGCACGCTGCCATGGCGATGCGTGAAGACGGTTACGAGACCATCATGGTCAACTGTAACCCGGAGACCGTATCGACTGACTACGACACCTCGGATCGTCTGTATTTCGAACCGCTGACACTGGAAGATGTGCTGGAAATCGTGGCCATCGAAAAGCCGGTTGGTGTGATCGTGCAATACGGCGGTCAGACACCGCTCAAGCTTGCACTAGCGCTGGAAGCTAATGGCGTGCCGATTATCGGTACCTCGCCAGACATGATTGATGCGGCCGAAGACCGTGAGCGCTTCCAGAAGCTGCTGCACGATCTGGGTCTGAAACAGCCGCCAAATCGTACGGCACGTACGGAAGAGGAAGCGCTGCGTATGGCCGAAGAAATCGGTTATCCGCTGGTGGTTCGCCCATCGTATGTGCTGGGTGGCCGTGCCATGGAGATCGTACACGAGCAGAAGGATCTGGAGCGCTACATGCGTGAAGCCGTTAAGGTTTCCAACGATTCGCCGGTATTGCTGGATCGCTTCCTCAATGATGCGTGCGAAGTGGACGTGGATGCGCTGTCTGATGGTGACGAAGTGATCATCGGCGGTGTGATGGAGCACATCGAGCAAGCAGGCGTGCACTCGGGTGATTCGGCCTGTTCGTTGCCACCGTATTCGCTAGGCAAGGCGGTTCAGGAAGAACTGCGTCGCCAGACCAAGGCTATGGCCAAGGCACTGAACGTTTGTGGTTTGATGAATGTGCAGTTTGCGATTAAAGACGACGAAGTCTATGTGCTGGAAGTAAACCCGCGTGCTTCGCGTACGGTGCCGTTTGTTTCCAAGGCCACCGGTTTGCAACTGGCCAAGATTGCCGCTCGCTGTATGGCCGGCCAATCGCTCGCATCGCAAGGTGTGACCAAAGAAGTCGTGCCACCGTATTACTCGGTGAAAGAAGCCGTGTTCCCGTTTGCCAAGTTCCCGGGCGTTGATACGATTCTCGGACCGGAAATGAAGTCGACCGGTGAGGTGATGGGTGTGGGTAAAACCTTCCCCGAAGCCTTCGTTAAGGCACAAATGGCCAGCAGCGTAATTCTGCCGAAGAGCGGCAAGGTCTTCCTGTCGGTTAAAGACAGCGACAAGGCCAAGGCCGTTGAAATGGCGCGTCAGTTGCATCTGGCGGGTTATCAGCTGATTGCCACGCGTGGTACGGCAAAAGCCATCGAAGAGGCGGGCGTGCCGGTACAGCGCGTGAATAAGGTGACTGAAGGTCGTCCGCATGTGGTTGATGCGATCAAGAACAACGAAATTGCCTTGATCATCAATACGGTGGAAGAAAAGCGTCATGCTATTAATGACTCTCGTTCGATTCGTACGTCAGGTCTGATGGCGCGTGTGACCATGTTCACGACGATCTGGGGTGCCGAAGCCGCTGTGGCAGGCATTCTGTCCGGCGATGCCCTTAAGGTCTATGCGATTCAGTCACTGCACGCGCAGTTGAATTAACGGGTTGTCACTGCCATGAATAAGATTCCACTGACTGTGACGGGTGCGGCTGCGCTTCAAGAAGAGCTGCATCGTTTGAAAACTGTTGAACGCCCCGCTGTGATTGAGGCGATTGCTGAGGCGCGTGCGCACGGCGACCTTTCTGAAAACGCCGAATACGATGCGGCTAAAGAGAAGCAGGGCTTTATCGAAGGCCGCATTCAGGAAGTTGAAGGCAAATTGAGCCACGCCCAGATTATTGATCCGTCCAGTATGGATGCCGATGGTCGCTGTGTGTTTGGCTCAACCGTTGATCTGGAAGATGCTGATTCGGGACAGCCGGTTACCTATCAGATCGTCGGAGAAGACGAAGCGGACATCAAGCAAGGGAAGATTTCTTTTGCGTCACCGCTGGCCCGTGCTCTGATCGGCAAATTTGCCGGTGATGTGGTGCAGGTGCAGACGCCAGGCGGTCAACGCGAATACGAGATGATCGACGTTCGCTACGTATAACCGAGACTAAACGGGTGCCAAAAGCCCCGTTTAGTTGTTCTGGTAGTTACGCTTCAGTTGGCGAGGGGCTTTGCGGCGACCGGTGGCTTTACCGGACTTGTCGACTTTGACTTCGACTTTCGGACGCCATACGACCAGCAATTTACCAATATGTTGAATTGCGGCAGCGTTCAGCGTGTTGCAGATTTCAGCGAGGTAGCCTTCGCGAATTTCTCGCTCATCGTTCACCACGCGGATTTTGATTAAGCCGTGCTTGTTGAGTGAATGGCTGATTTCCTTGAGGACCGTTTCAGACAAGCCATTGTCTGCGATGGTGACCACAGGATTGAGGTTATGAGCCTCTGCCTTGAGCGCACGGCGCTCGGCAGTGCTGATAGCCAGTTCGCCTGGCACAGGGGCTTCGGCGGTTTCGTCGGCAAGTAGTTGGGCGATACGATCAAGGGTCATGGTGAACTCAAAGCAGTAAATACGGATAATGCAGGCTGGCATTGTACGCCAGCCTTAATAGAACAGCGAAACTCAATCGAGAGACAGCAGGCAGAATGTATGGCAAGAACCAAAACCAGTAGAGCGTGGATGCGTGAGCACGTGAACGACCCCTGGGTGCAACGCGCCAAGGCAGAAGGTTGGCGTTCGCGCGCCGCATTCAAGCTGATGGAAGTGGATGATAAAGACAAGCTGATCCGCAAGGGTGCGATCGTGGTCGATTTGGGTTGTACGCCGGGAGGCTGGTCGCAGGTTGCCCGTAAACGCTTGGGTACTACCGGTCTTGTTATTGGTCTGGATTTGTTGCCGCTGGACCCGATGTTGCCGGGTGTGGAGTTTCTTCAGGGCGACTTTCACGAAGAATCAGTATTAAAACAAGTAGAAGAAATGCTTCATGGTGCAAAAGTAGACCTTGTGCTTTCGGATATGGCCCCCAATATGTCTGGTATTCCTTTGTCTGATCAGGCACGATCAATCCATCTGGCAGAATTGGCGCTGGAGTTTGCGGCTAATCACCTGCAACCGCAGGGGTCTTTTCTGGTGAAGGTGTTCCAGGGATCGGGTTTCGCGGAATATGTGGTGGCCATGCGACAGGTGTTTCGCAAGGTTGTTACCCGCAAGCCAGAAGCTTCGCGTGGTCGGAGTAGTGAGTTGTATCTGTTGGGCCAGGGATTGAAGTAGTGTAAGTAGTGAGTCGATTCAGGCTCAGGTAGAATGAAGATTCAGTTTGATTAAGGCAGAAAGCCATCGTGAATAACAATCTGTTTAGAAATGTTGCGATCTGGGTCGTCATCGGTTTGGTGCTGATGACGGTGTTTAACCAGTTCAATAACAAGCAGAACACCCAGAATTCTGTTGAGTACTCCCAGTTCATCGAAGAGGTGAAAGATGGGAAGATCAGCAAAGTTGTCATGGAAGGGCGAACGCTGAAGGCGACGACCACAGATGGCAAAAAAATAACGTCGTACGCGCCACCTGATCTGTGGCTGGTTTCAGATCTGCTCAAGAGCGGCGTCAAGATTGAAGCGAAGCCGGAAGAAGAACCTTCCATGCTGATGAATATTTTCGTCAGCTGGTTCCCGATGTTGCTCTTGATCGGTGTGTGGATTTTCTTCATGCGCCAGATGCAGGGCGGTGGGGGCAAAGGCGGCAGCCCTTTCTCGTTCGGCAAGAGTAAGGCACGCATGACCGATCAGGCTCAGAACACGGTTACATTTGCCGATGTCGCGGGTTGTGATGAAGCCAAGGAAGAAGTGCAGGAGCTCGTCGACTTCCTGAAAGACCCCACCAAGTTCCAGAAGCTGGGTGGCCGCATTCCGCGTGGCGTGCTGATGGTGGGTAGCCCGGGTACGGGTAAGACGCTGCTGGCCAAAGCCATTGCCGGTGAGGCCAAAGTGCCGTTCTTCTCGATTTCCGGTTCGGACTTCGTAGAAATGTTTGTTGGTGTGGGTGCAGCCCGTGTTCGCGATATGTTCGAGCAGGCCAAGAAGCAATCCCCTTGCATTATCTTTATTGATGAAATCGATGCCGTGGGTCGTCATCGTGGCGCTGGCCTCGGCGGTGGTAATGACGAGCGCGAACAGACGCTGAACCAGATGCTGGTTGAAATGGACGGTTTTGAAGGCAGCCAGGGCGTGATCGTCATTGCCGCGACCAACCGTCCAGATATTCTGGATCCGGCGCTACTTCGCCCCGGTCGTTTTGACCGCCAGGTCGTGGTGCCGCTGCCGGATATCCGTGGCCGCGAAGAAATCATCAAGGTGCATATGCGTAAGGTGCCTGTGGCACCGGACATCAAGGCCGATATTCTGGCCCGGGGTACGCCGGGTTTCTCGGGCGCCGATCTGGCCAACCTGGTAAACGAAGCCGCTCTGTTTGCTGCGCGCCAGAACAAGCGCCTGGTCGACATGGAAGATTTCGAGAAGGCCAAGGATAAGATCATGATGGGCGCCGAGCGCCGCAGCATGGTGATGAGCGAAGAGGAAAAGCGCAACACGGCGTATCACGAATCTGGCCATGCCGTGGTTGCCAAGCTGTTGCCGAAGTCCGATCCGGTGCACAAAGTGACGATCATTCCACGTGGTCGTGCGCTGGGTGTGACCATGCAGCTGCCGGAACAAGATCGCTACGCCTATGATCGTGGTTATCTGATGGATCGTATTGCCGTGCTGTTTGGTGGTCGTGTGGCTGAAGAGTTGTTCATGCATCAGATGACGACCGGCGCCTCGAATGACTTCGAACGGGCAACGTCGATGGCACGCGACATGGTCACCCGTTACGGCATGTCGGATCTGGGTCCGATGGTTTATGGTGAGAACGAGGGCGAGGTGTTCCTTGGCCGTTCGGTGACTACGCACAAAGCCATGTCGGAAGCGACAATGCAGCAGGTAGACACCGAGATCCGTCGCATTATTGATCAACAATATGCGTTGGCTAAACGTTTGCTGGATGAGAATCGTGACAAAGTTGAAGCGATGACCCAAGCGCTGCTGGAATGGGAAACGATTGATGCCGACCAGATTAACGACATCATGGCTGGCAATGCGCCGCGCCCACCGCAACCGCCCGGAGGTGGTGCCAATCAGCCACCGTCTGCGCCGGCAACGGAAGCAACTAACGGGTCACCCGCAACGGCTTAATGCTTTGCTGAAGGTTTAATCTCTACAGGCCGGTCCGATGTTCAACTCGGGTCGGCCTTTTTGTTTATCGCTTTGAATTTAATGCCAGAAAAAAACATTTCCTGCGGCACGCATCAACTCCTCTGGCGACCAGGCAAGCCGCTTGTGATGGGCATTGTGAATGTGACGCCGGACTCATTTTCCGGTGATGGCCTCGGTTGCCAAGTCGATGCCGCCTTTGACCAGGCTGTCGCCATGATCAAAGCAGGGGCTGATCTGGTTGATATTGGCGCTGAGTCGACTCGTCCGGGTGCTGCGGTTGTTAGTGCAGAAGAAGAACTCGACCGATTGGTACCATTGCTGGAACGCCTGGTGAAAGAAAACATTCCGGTCTCGGTAGATACGTATAAATCGGGTGTGATGGCTGAGGCGATTCGTCTAGGTGCGGGACTTATTAATGACATTTCTGCCCTTGCCGATGCTGGCGCTGATCATGTTCTGGCACCACACAAATCTGTCTCTGTTTGTTTGATGCATATGCAGGGTACGCCTCAAACCATGCAGCAGTCGCCTGTGTACGAGGACGTAGTTGCTGAAGTCGTTACGTTTCTGGAGCGGGCGGCAATCCGGGCAACTGCTGCAGGTATTGAGCGCAATCGCCTCATTCTCGATCCCGGATTTGGCTTTGGTAAGACATTTGCGCATAATCAGGTGTTGTTTCGAGCATTGCCGCAATTGGTGACGCTTGGTTATCCTGTGCTCGTAGGCGTATCGCGAAAATCGATGATTGGCCAGATTACGGATAAACCGGTCGATCAGCGTGCTGCGGGTAGTGTGGCGGCGGCACTAATGGCTGCCCAGTCGGGCGCGGCAATCGTCCGTGTTCATGATGTTGCGCAAACCGTGGATGCGCTTAATGTTTACCGGGCCTTAGGTCCGCTTGAAGTGGAGTAGCAATGAGCCGTAAATATTTTGGAACCGATGGTGTTCGTGGGCGAGTGGGGCAGTATCCGATTACGCCGGATTTTGTGCTGCGTTTAGGTTATGCCGCGGGGCAGGTTTTAGCAAATCGTAATGCATCAGGTTCCCACCGACCAGGCGTACTGATTGGTAAAGACACCCGTAACTCCGGTTATATGCTCGAAGCTGCGCTGGAGGCCGGATTTTCAGCTGCCGGCGTGGATGTTTTTCTAACAGGTCCTTTGCCAACGCCGGGCATTGCCTATCTGACTCGGGCGCTGCGTCTTCAGGCTGGGGTTGTGATTTCTGCGTCTCATAACCCATTCCACGATAATGGCATCAAGTTTTTTTCGGCAGATGGCAAGAAACTGCCGGATGATGTGGAGCATGCAATTGAGGCGGCCATCGATGCGATGGAGGGTAAACCTATGCAAACGGTCGAGCCCAAAGATCTGGGGCGAGCACGTCGTATTGATGATGCGGCTGGCCGTTATATTGAATTCTGTAAGAGCACCGTGCCGGCCAGCTTTGATTTGCGTGGCTTGAAGATTGTGGTGGACTGTGCCCACGGCGCGGCGTATCACATTGCTGCTGAAGTGTTGCATGAGTTGGGCGCCGAAGTGGTCGCCATTGGCAATATGCCGGATGGTGTCAACATTAACGAAGGTGTGGGCGCGTTGCACCCCGAGCTTCTGGCTTCTACGATTGAAGCAACCGGTGCAGATTTCGGTATTGCGCTTGATGGTGACGCAGACCGATTGGTGATCGTGGATGCCGCAGGCCAGGCTTATGATGGCGACCAGATTCTTTATGCGATTGTTCAGGAGCGCTTGCTCGATGGCCCGGTCGCTGGCGTGGTCGGCACCCTGATGACTAATATGGCCCTGGAACAGGCGCTCAAAACACGGGGCGTGCCCTTTAAACGTGCCAAAGTGGGCGACCGCTATGTGATGGAAATGCTTGCCGCTGAAGGGTGGCTCTATGGCGGAGAGAACTCGGGCCACATTCTGGCCTTGGATCGTCACACGACGGGTGACGGCCTGGTTTCGGCTTTGCAGGTGCTGGTAGCGCTCAAGCGTTCAGGTGGGAACATGGCCGAATTGCTCGGCGGTTTGGCCTTGTTTCCCCAATGTATGATCAATGTGCCCGTTAAGGCGGGTTTCAACTGGCAGAATCATGTTGGTGTTGTTGCTGCCGTAGAAGCGAGCGAAGCACGCTTGGGCGCAAAAGGTCGTGTACTTCTGCGTCCCTCTGGAACGGAGCCTGTTCTACGTGTCATGGTTGAGGCAGAAGCGCGTGATTTATCCCGAACTGAAGCGGAATCAATTGTTGCCGCCGTGCGGGCTGCGCTTTGAGTCATTGACCGGATGTCCGCAAGAAAATAGAATCTAGCCCGTATACAGGCGCTCTCCGGTGGGTTGAGCGCCTTTTTCTCCGCCTTTTATCGCATAAAGTGCAAATAGGATCAGTGATGACGATCGTCAGAACACCGCTGGTAGTAGGCAACTGGAAGATGAATGGTGCCTTTGACGCAAACCAGTCGTTGCTGGAAAGTTTGCTGAGCGAGCTTGCTCAAAAGCGCCTGCCAGAAATTGGCGTCTGCCCGCCGTTTCCGTACGTTGCCCAAGTGGGTGCCTTGCTAACTAATAGCGCTATAGCTTGGGGCGCTCAGACAGTGAGCGAACAGCGGAGTGGTGCCTATACGGGTCAGGTTAGTGCGCCAATGCTTAAGGATTTAGGCTGCACTTACGTGATTGTTGGTCATTCTGAACGTCGCCAATACTGTGCAGAAACTGATGATGGCGTTGCACGCCAGGCGGTCGCTGTCTTAGATAGCGGCCTCATGCCGATTATTTGCGTGGGTGAATCGGCTGATGAAGAAGTGGCTGGACAAACCCTGGCAGTGATTGATCGTCAATTGGCACCGGTATTGCTGGCTCTGGCTGGCGTAGAAGACGAAGGTGCCAGTGTGGTGATTGCCTATGAGCCCGTCTGGGCGATTGGTACGGGTAAAACCCCAACGCCAGAAGGCGTTCAGGCAGTTCATGCCCATATCCGCCAGCGTCTGTTAGCGGCAGGGATGGTGCAAACCCGTATTCTTTACGGTGGTAGCGTGAAGGGTAGCAATGCAGACGTGCTGTTTGCTCTACCGGATGTTGATGGGGGGCTGATTGGTGGCGCCGCCCTGGACGCCCTAGATTTCAGTACAATCTGCATCGCTGCGTCAAACCGCATGATGTAACAACCAGATTTTTTAAGAAAGAGAAGTAGGCAATCAGATGGATATTCTTTACGTGGTCGTTTTGGTCGTAAACGTTGCTTCAGCCCTGGGTGTGATCGGGTTGGTGCTCATGCAGCATGGTAAAGGCGCCGATATGGGCGCGGCTTTTGGTAGCGGCGCTTCGGGTAGCTTGTTTGGCGCAACGGGGTCGGCCAATTTTCTTTCGCGCGCGACAGCTGTCTTGGCGACCATCTTCTTTATAACCGCGCTGATCTTGGCCAATCTACAATCTTCGCAAGCGAAAAGTGCTGGAAGTGTCATGCAAAGCAATGTAGAATCCACCCCCGTTACTGCTGGTGCTGCGAGTGTTCCAACGGAAGGCAAAACTGCTGATCCGGAGGGTGCGTCGAAGGCCAAAAACGTACCTCGGTAAGTTGCTGTTGTATTAGCAACAAACCGAACAGGAATGCCGACGTGGTGAAATTGGTAGACACGCTATCTTGAGGGGGTAGTGGCGTAAGCTGTGCGAGTTCGAGTCTCGCCGTCGGCACCAAGACAGGCTGTTCGTCTTGGTCGTTTTTTGGTTCAAATTGTTGTGCGTCATTTGGCAAACTTTAGGTGGCTTGATGCTCGAAAATTATTTTCCGATTTTGGTGTTCATTGCAGTCGGCGTTGCCGTTGGCGTTTTGGGTCGACTGCTGAACCATGTGCTTGCCCCGAACAACCCCGATATTGAAAAGCTTTCTGCGTATGAGTGCGGCTTCGAGGCATTCGAAGATGCGCGCATGAAGTTTGATGTTCGTTATTATCTGATCGCCATTCTGTTCATTCTGTTTGATCTGGAAATCGCCTTCCTGTTCCCATGGGCAGTGGTGATTAAAGAGATTGGCATGGCTGGTTTTGTCACCATGATGGTGTTTCTGGGCATCTTGGTGGTTGGCTTCATCTACGAGTGGCGCAAGGGCGCCCTTGAGTGGGAGTAAGCGATGTCGAAGATTCAGGGCGTCCTTAACGAAGGCTTTGTTACCACAACGGCCGATAAGCTCATCAACTACTGCCGTACCGGTTCCCTGTGGCCCATGACCTTTGGTCTGGCCTGCTGCGCCGTTGAAATGATTCATGCGGGTACGTCGCGTTACGACCTTGACCGTTTCGGCATGGTGTTCCGTCCGAGTCCGCGCCAGTCTGATCTGATGATTGTGGCTGGCACGCTCACTAACAAAATGGCCCCGGCCTTGCGTAAGGTCTATGACCAGATGGCCGAACCCCGTTGGGTTGTGTCGATGGGGTCGTGTGCCAACGGCGGCGGCTACTATCACTACTCGTATTCGGTGGTGCGTGGCTGCGATCGCATCGTGCCCGTAGATATCTACGTGCCGGGTTGCCCCCCCACCGCTGAAGCGCTGCTCTATGGTCTGATCCAGTTGCAGAACAAGATTCGTCGTACCAGTACGATTGCCCGCTGACGCCAGGTTTAGGAAATTTCACGATCATGACGCTAAACACGCAAGCACTCGCCGATCTACTGCAGCAAGTTCTGGGCAGCAGCATTGTGCGTTTGAAGCAGGACCTGGGCGAAGTTACGATTGATGTTGCGCCGGCTGACTATCATGTGGCCGCCATGAAGTTGCGCGATACCGCCGGCCTTAAATTTGATCAAATGATCGATCTTTGTGGCATGGATTACTCCACTTACGGTGGTAAAGAATCGCATCCACAACGCTTTGCTGCCATCGTGCATCTACTCTCCGTTGAGTTAAATCAACGTGTCCGTCTGCGTGTGTATGCGCCAGATGATCAGATGCCGGTTCTGGATTCGGTGGTGGATGTCTGGACGGCGGCTAACTGGTTTGAACGTGAAGCCTTCGATCTGTATGGCATTCTGTTTGTTAACCACCCGGATCTGCGCCGCATTCTCACCGATTACGGTTTTGTTGGCCATCCGTTCCGCAAAGACTTCCCGGTATCGGGTTATGTCGAAATGCGCTACGACGAAGAACAGAAACGCGTTATCTACCAACCGGTCACTATCGAGCCACGCGAGAATACGCCGCGTATCGTGCGTGAATCAACTTACGGCGAACCTGCGGTTTAACCGCAGGATCACTTTTAAAGATCAGTACGGACCTAACCGGACATCCAGGATCCCAGCATGTCAGAGATTCGTAACTACACATTGAACTTCGGCCCACAGCACCCTTCGGCACACGGTGTGCTGCGTCTCGTACTGGAGCTGGATGGTGAAACTGTTGAGCGTGCCGACCCGCACATCGGTCTGCTGCATCGCGCGACTGAAAAGCTGGCTGAAACCCGCACCTGGGTTCAGTCTGTGCCTTATATGGATCGTCTGGACTATGTCTCGACGATGTGTAACGAGCACGCTTACTGCATGGCGATTGAGAAACTGCTGGGCGTAGAAGTGCCGGAACGCGCACAGTACATTCGTGTGATGTTCGACGAAGTGACACGTTTGCTGAACCACCTGCTGTGGATCGGCTGTCATGGTCTGGACGTGGGCGCCATGACGATGGCGCTGTATACCTTCCGCGATCGTGAAGATCTGATGGATGTCTACGAATCAGTCTCGGGTGCGCGTCTGCACGCGGCCTACATTCGTCCGGGCGGTGTTTACCGTGATCTGCCGGATGTGATGCCGAAGTACGAAGTATCCCGCTGGAAGGACGCCAAGCGCGTTGCCGAGCTGAATGAGAACCGTCAGGGTTCGCTGCTCGACTTCCTGGAAGATTTTACGAATCGCTTCCCGAAATATTTGGATGATTATCACAACCTGCTGACAGACAACCGGATCTGGAAACAGCGCCTGGTGGATGTGGGTGTGGTGTCGCCTGAGCGTGCCCTTAACATGGGCTTTACGGGTGCCATGCTGCGTGGTTCGGGTATTGCCTGGGATCTGCGTAAGAAGCAGCCGTACGAAGTGTATGACCGCATGGACTTTGATATTCCGGTGGGTACCAATGGCGACTCTTACGACCGCTATCTGGTGCGTATGGAAGAAATGGCTCAATCCAACCGGATCATCAAACAATGTATTACCTGGCTACGTGCTAATTCGGGCCCGGTAATGACCAACGACTACAAAGTGGCGCCGCCGCCGCGCGAAGCCATGAAGTCGAACATGGAAGAATTGATTCACCACTTCAAACACTTCACCGAAGGCATTCACGTGCCGGAACATGAGTGTTATGCCGCAATCGAGCATCCGAAGGGTGAATTTGGCATTTATCTGGCATCGGATGGTGCCAATAAACCATACCGCATGAAGATCCGTGCCCCGGGCTTTGCCCATCTGTCGGCACTGGAAGAAATGTCACGCGGTCACATGATTGCTGACGTGGTCACGATTATCGGGACCCAGGATATCGTTTTTGGTGAGGTTGACCGCTGATGCTGACTCAGGAAACCCTCGCGCGCTTTGATCGCGAAGTGGCCAAGTACCCGGCTGAACAGAAACAGTCGGCAGTAATGGCATGCCTAACCCTGGCCCAGGTTGAAAAGGGCTGGTTGGCTAAAGAAACCATCGCATTTGTTGCTGATTACCTCGGCATTCCTGCGATTGCCGCCGAAGAAGTGGCAACTTTCTACAACATGTACAACCTGAAACCAGTCGGCAAGTACAAACTGGCGGTGTGTACCTGTATCCCGTGCGCACTATCCGGTGGCCGTGATGCAGCGGCGTACCTTGCAGAGCGTCTTGGGATCAAGCTGGGCGAAACAACGGCCGATGGCCGTTTTACGCTGGTTGAAAGCGAATGTCAGGGTGCCTGTGGCGATGCGCCGGTTGCTTTGGTGAATAACCACAGCATGAAGAGCTTCCTGACGCCTGATAAGCTGGATCAACTGCTGGAGGAACTGAAGTAATGGCTATCCTCGGTTCCATCAATCCGATTATGACCGCAAGCTGGCAGGGTGATGCCGGCTGGGGTATCGATGCGTACATGAAGCGTGGCGGTTACGAAGCGCTTAAAAAGATTCTGTCTGAAAAGATGCCGCCGGAAGCGGTGATCGCTGAAGTCAAGAAATCCGTACTGCGTGGTCGTGGCGGTGCAGGCTTCCCAACGGGTCTGAAGTGGAGCTTCATGCCCCGCACCATGCCTGGCGAAAAGTACATCTGCTGTAACACCGATGAAGGCGAGCCCGGTACATTCAAAGACCGTGACATCATGCGCTTTGACCCGCATTCAGTGATCGAAGGCATGATCATTGGCGCGTACGCCATGGGTGCGACCCGTGGCTACAACTACGTGCACGGTGAAATCTACGAACTGTATGAGCGCTTCGAAGCCGCATTGGCAGAAGCCCGTGCGGCCGGCTTCCTGGGTCAGAACATTCTGGGTAGCGATCATTCGTTCGAACTGTTTGCGCACCACGGTTATGGCGCCTACATCTGCGGTGAAGAAACCGCGTTGCTGGATTCGATTGAAGGCAAGAAGGGTCAGCCACGATTCAAGCCGCCGTTCCCTGCCTCGTATGGCTTGTACGGCCGTCCGACCACGGTGAATAACACTGAAACTTTTGCTTCGGTCCCGTTCATTATCCGTCTGGGTGCCGATAACTTCCTGAATGCCGGTAAAGAAAACAACGGCGGTACCAAGTTGTTTTCGATCTCCGGGCACGTTGAGCGTCCGGGTAACTACGAAATTCCACTGGGCACACCGTTCTCAACCTTGCTAGAAATGGCGGGTGGTGTTCGTGGCGGCCGCAAGCTTAAAGCGGTTATTCCCGGGGGCTCTTCGTCGCCGGTGCTGCCTGGCGACATCATGATGCAATGTACGATGGACTATGACTCCATCTCCAAGGCCGGCTCGATGCTGGGCTCTGGCGCCGTTATCGTGATGGACGAAACGGTCTGTATGGTTGATGTGCTTGATCGCTTGTCGTTCTTCTACCATGAAGAATCCTGTGGCCAGTGCACGCCGTGTCGTGAAGGCACCAACTGGCTTTACCAGATCGTGCACCGTATTGAAAACGGTGAGGGTAAGCCTGAAGATCTGGATATGCTCCTGTCTATCTGTAGCAACATCTGTGGCCGCACCATTTGCGCCCTGGGTGATGCGGCAGCCTTCCCGGTCATGAGCTTCCTCAAGCATTTCCGCTCGGAGTTTGAACATCATATTCAGCACAAGACCTGTCTGGTGCCGAAAGATGTTCAACGCGCCGGTAGTACGTTCCACAGACATCCGAACGCCGCCTGATAGGGCGTACCGCTTCATTCATAGATCTGATTTCGCGAGTCGCACATGCTAGAAATTGAAATCGACGGCAAAAAGGCACAGGTAGCTGACGGTTCTACCGTGATGGATGCTGCCAGCCAGTTAGGCATCTACATTCCGCACTTCTGTTACCACAAGAAGCTGTCGATCGCCGCTAACTGCCGGATGTGTCTGGTTCAGGTAGAGAAAGCGCCTAAACCGCTGCCTGCCTGTGCAACGCCTGTGACCAATGGTATGAAGGTGTTCACGCACTCAGAGTTGGCTGTCACGGCCCAGAAGGGTGTGATGGAATTTCTGCTGATTAATCACCCGCTGGATTGCCCGATCTGCGATCAGGGTGGCGAGTGTCAGCTGCAGGATCTCGCGGTTGGTTACGGCCAATCGGGCTCCCGTTTTACTGAAGAAAAACACGTGGTGTTCCACAAGAATGTCGGCCCGCTGATTTCGATGGAAGAAATGAGCCGCTGCATTCACTGTACTCGTTGTGTGCGTTTTGGCCAGGAAGTGGCCGGCGTCATGGAACTGGGCATGGTCAACCGTAACGTGCATTCTGAAATTACGACCTTTGTAGGCAAGACGGTTGATTCCGAACTATCGGGCAACATGATCGATATTTGCCCGGTAGGTGCGCTGACCTCCAAGCCATTCCGCTATTCGGCACGTACTTGGGAGCTGCAACGCCGCAAGTCTGTGTCGCCGCATGATGCAACCGGTGCTAACGTAACAGTCCAGATCAAGGGCGATGTTGTTAAGCGTGTTCTGCCGTTCGACAACGAAAGCGTGAATGAATGCTGGATTTCAGATAAGGATCGCTTCTCCTACGAATCTCTGAACAGCACTGATCGCTTGCTGAAGCCTATGCTCAAGCAGGGTGGTCAGTGGCAAGAAGTGGAGTGGAACGTTGCGCTGGATTACGTGGCGCATGGTCTGCGTAGTATTGCTAAAGACAATGGTGGCGACCAGATCGCTACCGTGGTTAGCCCACATGCCACGCTGGAAGAAATGTATTTGGCTGGTCGCATAACGCGTTCGATTGGCTCGGATAATATCGATTTCCGCTTGCGTCAGCAGGATTTCCGTGCCGATGCACAGCGCCCTGGTGCTGCACCTTGGTTAGGGTTGCCTTTGGCAGATCTGAGTAATGTGGATGCAGCGCTGATCGTAGGTGGTTTCCTGCGCAAGGATGCGCCATTGGTTGCCCAGCGTCTGCGTCATGCAGCACGCAACGGTGCTGAAGTTTATTCCGTTAACGTGACAGCTGATGATTCGCTGATCAAGCATGCTGGCATCATTAATGTAGCCCCTGGCAAGCTGGTTACTGCTCTGGCGGGTGTTGTGCGTGCAGCAGCTGAAATCAAGGGTGTTCAGGCCTCTGCGCTTGCTACCTTGGGCAATGCTGGTGAACTCGAGCGCAAGATTGCAATCGCATTGATCGGTCAGCCTCAAATCGAATCGGGTCCTCGCGCGATTGTTCTGGGTAACGTGGCCGTTCAGAATCCTGATTATTCGCTGCTGGAACAGCTGGCGGGTGAATTGGCAACCATCACTTGTGCTTCTGCCGGTACGGTGGGTGAAGCAGCTAACTCGGTCGGTGGATATATTGCCAAGGCAATGCCACAACAGGGTGGCCGTGATGCGGTTCGACTGTTTGCTGAGCCGCGTAAAGCCTATGTATTGTTCGGCTGCGAGCCATCACTGGATGTTGCTAATCCTGCCCAAGCCCTGCGTGCACTGAATGCAGCTGATATGGTGGTTCAGTTCGCAACCTTCAAGGATGCCGATGCCATGGCTTATGCCGATGTGCTGCTGCCGTTGTCACCATTTACTGAAACATCAGGCACCTTCGTTAATGGTGAAGGCGTTGCTCAATCCTTTGTAGGCGTTGTTCGTACAGCCGGCGATTCTCGCCCGGGCTGGAAGTTGCTACGCGTCCTGGGTAATCTGCTGAATCTTGAGCGCTTCGATTACCAGAGCTCCGAAGAGGTCCGCAATGAAATGCTGGGCGCAGATAACACGCTGCCGGAGGGGGCTCTCGCCTGTGTCTTGCCAGTGATTGCATCAGCTGTAACAACTCAGCAAGGCAGCGGTTTACAGCGGATTGCTGATGTGCCGATCTACTTTGCTGATGCGTTAGTGCGTCGTTCGCCATCGCTGCAGAAGACGAGAGATGCGCAAGCGCCAACGGCCCGCATGAATGCTGCGACACTCGCGAACGCGGGTGTTGCCGATGGTCGTAGCATTCGCGTGAAGGGTAGCGAAGGCTCGGCAACGCTAAATGCGGTTCTGGATAACACCGTGCCGGATGGTTGTGTGCGCATTGCCGCTGCACATCCGTCAACGGCAACCATCGGTGCTTTGAATGACATGATCGTCGTGGAGTGTGTCTGATGGATGCCATGATTCAAGTTGGTCAAAATCTTTTTGGAGCGGGTTGGCCGTTAATTTGGTCCCTCCTGAAGATTGTTGGCATCGTTGCGCCACTGCTGTTGGCTGTTGCTTACCTGACGTATTTCGAGCGTAAAGTGATTGGCTACATGCAGATCCGTATCGGCCCGAACCGTGTAGGTCCTTGGGGTCTGTTGCAGCCAATCGCCGATGGTGTCAAGCTGCTGCTCAAAGAAAGCATCGTCCCAACGGTTGCCAACAAGTTCCTTTACATTCTGGCTCCGGTTCTGTCGATTGCGCCGGCGCTAGTCGCTTGGGCAGTGATTCCTTT
>JBDLTI010000018.1:0-37284 GCA_039805865.1 Pseudomonadota bacterium
CCAAGGCGGGTGCGCCAGGTGCACCGGTGTACACAATGATCTTCGACGCAGGGAGTAGCGGTACACGCATCAGCTTTTTCAAAGTGATCCCCGGTGCTTATCCGCAAATCGACTTGTTGGCGAGTGAGGATTTTGACGATAACGGTATTAATGATTTTCTTAGCGGTCAGGGAACGGTCGATCCAAAGGATTGGGAGAGAAGCTTGCCGCCAGCGTATAAACCTGCCGGCTGTGACATGACAGGCACCTCGGTTAATGGCGCCCAGAAAGATGTGGGTCCCTGCGTGATCCAGCCTTTGCTGGATGCCATGGATAAGAAGATGAAAGAGATCAGCGTGACTGCGGATCAAGTGACCGTGGAACTGTTTGCGACTGCGGGTATGCGCACCATGGATAAAGTCAACGGTGGCGCTTACGACGCAACGCAGATTGCCGGCTTCTACAACGCCATCAAGGACTACACCAAGAGCAAGGGCTACCAGGTTGGGTCATTTGAGACCAGTAACGGCAATAAGCAAGAAGGTGTCTGGACCTGGGTCAACCTCAATGATCAGTACTACAACGCTTTCGGTGGCAATGACACCTATCACAAGACGGCACCAGAAACCCGGGGCGATTTCGAAGTGGGTGGGTCTTCTATGCAGATTGCCTTCCCAACCAAAATGCCTGCCAACGATGCCGACAATGTTTATACAGTCAGCATCAATGGGCATACCTATAACGTGTTCAGTAAAACCTACTTGGGTTTGGGTGGGGACGATACCCGTAAGTATGTGCGTGCTTCGGGCTATAACACGAGCACGGGTGCAGACTATACGGGACTCGATTGCTTTGGCAGCAATGCAACGCCTACAAACAGTAAGGAAGACAGCGGTGTAGCGCTATTCAATTCGCCGACACTCTTCCCGAGTGGAAAGACGCTTGCGGGTAACGCGACTGGCGGCCTCTGGAGTCCGGTCCTTTCGAATGCTGAAGAGCCCCTGATGCTGAAATCGGCCGGCAAGTACAACTTCAACAGTTGTGCGACAAAATATGACCAAGTCACTAAGGCGGTGATGGCGCTGCCAAGAAACAATAATGGGACTAATAACGAGGGCGCTGCTTCCTCTTATAAGGATCTTGTCGCCAAAGTGGAAAAGAGTACGGCGCCGTTTGTGGGGTTGGATGGTTTCTATTTCTCCGCAAAGGATCTCAAGTTAGCCAAAGCTGATCTGAAGACTCCGATTACCGAAGCACAGGTTAAAGAGGCGATTGCTAAGGTGTGCCCGGATAGCGGTGCGGGTCCGGCTGCCAAGACGGCACCTGGCCGATTGAATGACTTCCGTGTCTGTGCAGACTCGGTGTTTATGTACAACTTCTTGTGGCAGGGCACTGCTGCTAACGCACTGGGGTTGTTTGGCACGAGCAACAATGCCAAATTTGACGGCGTCGTACCTAGCAAATGGGAAAAGAAGTCGACATTGACCTGGACGCGTGGCTACCTGCTGTTGAAGCACGCTACAAAATAATGATTTAAAGCGCGAAGCTTCATGCGCATAGGGGGGGGGTGCCGAAGTTGGCTCCCCCTTTTTTTCTTGTAAATGTCAGGATTGGTCGGAATTTGCGCCCCTTTTGGGTGGGGCTCGGATGTTATTGTTCAAGGCTGTACTTATTGCGCCCTTGAATTCCATAACCCACTGTTTGTGCTTTGAAATTACCCAAATTTAACCTCCGGTTCTCGTTGCCCAAGTGGTCGCCGCGCAAGCTGACGGCAGAGGACTTTGCTGCCTTCAAAACGCACTGCCGGAATCTGATTTCGCGCCTGAAAGAACAATTCGCTGCCTATAAGGCCAAGACGGGCTCTGGCTCCGGGATTAGCATCACCGTTCGTCCGGAGCGCGTGTCGGCCTGGATCAGTTTTGTGCTGTTGTTGCTGATCGTTTTTCTGGCGACCACCTGGATACTGCGGGTCGCTCGGGTGGTTTTTCCCGCGCAGGTATCGAGTAAGGGTGTGGTGTTTTACGAAGCGGCATCCAACCAGCGGGTTGCGACCTTATTTGGCGAGAAAGACTTTGACCCTTCGCGTCTTGTGCTGCGAGGGGTGGTGATTACCGGCACCCTGCACGACGCTAATGTGGGTGTGGCGCTAATCGAAGCCGATGGGAAACCGGCCGAAACACTAGAAGTGGGTGACATGATGTCGCCGGGCATCCGCCTGGAAAAAATTACACCGGATAGCGCTGTGGTGCGCTACCGGGGACGTTCGTACGAGTTACAGCAATCGTTAGCCGGTGGTTCCGGTCGTTAGCCAATGGGGCATTCTGAATGAATCACAAATTACGTACCTTTACGGCAGTGTTCCTGGCCTCGTGTCAGTTGGGACTGGTGTCTGCGCAGGCTCAGACACCGATCCAGAACTCAAATCCCGGTGCCATTCCAACGACCCCGGGTGCCCAGGCAGCTACGATTACGCTGTCATTCCAGAATGCCGATGTGGCACCCGTTGCCGCAGCAGTAGCCAAGGCGGTGGGTCAGACGATTATTGTGGATCCACGGGTAAAAGGAAAAATAACGCTCAATACGCCAAAGCCGGTTACACCACAGACCGCGTTGGATATGTTTTCTTCCTCATTGCGTTCCGCCAGTTTTGCCCTAGTCCAGGTTAATGGCATGTACCGCGTGGTACCCGATGCCGACGCCCGGGTGCAGGGCAATACCGTGTTGACACAAAACAACCCGGAAGGTGATCAAGTCGTTACCCGCGTCTTTAAGATCAAGCAGGATTCGGCCAGCAATCTGGTAAATGTGTTGCGTCCATTGCTGACTCAAAATAGCTCGATTACAGCGAACCCTGGTAACAACACACTGATTGTGACGGATTACGCCAGCAACGTGAAACGCGTGGCAAAACTGCTCGAGTCTATGGATGATCCATCGATTGGCGATGTGCAGGCGGTACATCTTAAATATGCTGTTGCGCTCGATGTGGCCAGTATCCTAACGAAGGTGGTTGACACTAATTCGGGCGGAGGCCAAACACCCGGGGTGGACAGCAAGGTCATCGTTTTGGCCGAGCCGCGCAGTAATTCGGTGCTGATCAAGGCCTCCAATCCGGAAAAGATTCAACAGTTGCGAAGCCTGATTGCGCGACTGGATACGCCGACGGCGAGCAACGGCAATATGTGGGTGGTCCCGCTAAGGAACGCCGAAGCGGCTAAGTTAGCCGTGACGCTGCGCGCCATTGTGGCGGCCGATAGCACCTTATCGCAACAAGCTGGGGCGACCAACTTGGGTGCGGCAGCAGGCGGCATGCCACAGGCGCCGCAGATGCCTCAAGGGATGGCGCAGGGAAGTGGCCTGGTTGGCGGTATGGCGGGTGGCGCTGCACCCGGGGGTGCGGCAGGCGGTGCCAGTGCAGCCGCCACAGGCGCATTGACGAGCACCAGTCAACCCAATGTGGGTGGCATGATTCAGGCCGATACGGCAACCAATTCACTGATTATCACCGCTTCAGAAAGCTTTTACCGAAATTTGCGCGAGGTGATCGACAAACTGGATCGTCGGCGCACACAGGTATACGTCGAAGCGTTGATCGTTGAAGTCGAGTCATCAAATTCGGCGCAGTTAGGTATTCAGTGGCAGGGCTTGATTAACGCCGGCGGCCAGAATGTGCCGTTTGGTGGCACGAATTATGGAAGCCCACCTGCAGGTATCAATATTGTTGATCTGAGTCGTAATGCCGCCGGCATCCTGAATCCCGCGGTGGGTGGCGTAGATACACTGGCAAAGTCGAACGGCATGAACATCGGCATGCTTTCTAAATTTGGCGGCAACTATACGGTTTCAGCATTAATTTCGGCGTTGGATAAGGAAGGGGGCACGCGTGTGCTATCTACGCCGAATCTGGTGACGTTGGACAACGAGGAAGCACGCATCATGGTTGGGCAAAACGTGCCCATATTGTCGGGGGGTTACACGACGAATACGGGTGGTGCGACGCCCTCTGGAAGCCCGACGCCATTCCAAACATTTAACCGCTTGGATGTGGGTATCTTGCTTCGCGTGCGACCACAGATTGCGCACAATGGCACCGTTAAACTGACTGTTTATCAGGAAGTTTCTACCGTTTCGAATCAGACAAATCAAGCAACAGTTCAATCACAGGGCTACACCATCAATAAGCGCACGATTGAGTCTAACGTCATTGTAGATGATGGCCAGATGTTTGTTATTGGCGGCCTGATTGGCGACGACTATGCTGACACATCAGATGGGGTGCCCTTTTTGAAAGATATTCCGCTCATAGGTGCTTTGTTTCGTTATGACAGCAAGTTCCGGAAAAAGAGCAATCTCATGGTTTTCTTAAGGCCTTATATTATTAAGGATGCCAAGGCTGCCGAAGAAATCACGACAAATCGTCAGGATTACATGCAAGGCAAGCAAGATAGTTTCAAACAGCTACCAATGTTGTTACCTTCTGAAAACTTGCCAACGATGGAAAATGCCAAGACGCCACTGGTAAAACCTGGTGCGCTGCCTGTGCCGGCACCAACGCTGCGTCCCTGATGACCATCCGTCACGATGATTAAAAGCTTACCGTTTCCGTTTGCCAAGGCGAACGAGGTTTTGTTGGAGTGGGATGAGGCGCGCCGCTTACCGGTGCTCTACCACTCCCGCAAGACGCCGTTGTCAGTCTTGCAGGAGGTTTGCCGGCTTAATGGGCCGGTAGAACGGCATCTGGAAGAAAGCGAGCCGCTGCTTAAACGATTAGGCGATAGCTACGCGCGTGCCGAACAGAACGCAGCGCAGGTGGTAGATGAGGTTGGCGAAGCGCTTGATTTGAGCAAGCTTTTGCAGGATATGCCGGAGTCGGTCGATCTGATGGAAACGACCGATGATGCGCCGGTCATTCGCATGATCAACAGCTTGCTACGCCAGGCAACGCGGGATGGTGCCTCTGATGTGCACATGGAAGCTTTCGAGCGCCAGTCGGTGGTGCGCTTTCGGGTAGATGGCGAGTTACGTGACGTTGTCGAGATGCGCCCCGATCTACATGCCGCGCTAGTTTCGCGGATCAAGATCATGGCATCGCTGGATATTGCTGAAAAGCGTTTGCCACAGGATGGCCGGATCTCGATCCGTGTTGGGGGTCGTGCCGTCGATATTCGGGTGTCGACTCTGCCGACGGCTCACGGCGAGCGCATTGTGATGCGCTTGCTGGAAAAAAATTATGACCGGTTAGATATCAAGGGGCTATTGGCGGGCGATACCTACGAGACCTTTAATAAGCTTCTGCATAAGCCGCATGGCATTGTGCTGGTGACAGGGCCAACCGGTAGCGGTAAAACAACCACGCTTTACGCATCGCTGTTGGCGCTACGCTCCAAGACCAGCAACATCATGACGGTGGAAGACCCGGTTGAATATGACCTGGAAGGTATCGGTCAGATTCATGTGAATTCCAAGATCGATATGACCTTTGCCCGTGCGTTGCGGGCGATTCTGCGTCAGGATCCGGATATCGTGATGATTGGTGAAATCCGGGATCTGGAAACCGCCCAGATTGCCGTTCAGGCGTCGCTGACCGGTCACCTGGTGTTGGCCACACTGCACACCAATAACGCCCCTGCAGCAGTAACGCGTCTGATGGATATGGGTGTTGAACCATTCCTCTTAGCCTCCTCCCTGCTAGGGGTGCTGGCGCAACGTCTGGTACGACGTTGTTGTCCGCAATGCCATGGTGCCGGGTGCGATGCTTGTAATCAAACGGGATACGCCGGTCGCGGTGGTATTTACGAGCTGATGGAAGTGAATGAGCCCATCCGTGAACTGATGAACAAGCACGCATCGGAGGCCGAGATTCGCAAGCAAGCGATGGCCAGCGGTATGCGCACGCTGGCAGAAGATTGCGAACGCCTGGTGCAAGAGGGTAAGACTACCCGTGAAGAGATGCTGCGGGTAACGGGTTCGATGGAACTGGAAGGCTAGGGCGAAGCGCATGGCACGTTTTCGTTTTGTGGCGGTGACCTTTGATGGGCAATCCGAAAAGGGCATGATTGAAGGCGAGTCGATCAAAGCCGCTCGCCAGCAGCTACTGGATAAAGGTCTGGTGCCCACAAAGCTGGTGCCCGAAGACGAAAATGAGGCCAAGTCAGGTTTTGCGGCTTTTTTGTCTGGGCAGCGTGTAATCAAGCCGGCAGATCTGGCGGTAGTCACCAAACAGCTGGCGTTGTTGGTGCGTTCCGGGTTGCCGATTGATGAGGCCTTGAAGATGCTGGCCGATGAGTCACCTAAGGCGTCGACGCGTTTTGTGCTGATGGCGATGGTACAAGAGCTGCATTCCGGCGTGCCTTTGTCGAAAGCGATGCAGGGCCAACCCGCGACCTTCGATAAGCTATATCAATCGGTGGTAGCCGCGGCGGAGCAATCGGGCTTGATGGCGCCGGTGCTCACTCAGTTTGCCGAGTTTCTGGAAAAAAAGCAGGCCACCCGACAAAAGGTGATCGCGGCGATGGTTTACCCCGTGATGCTGATCAGCATTTCGTTCCTGGTGATGATCGTGTTGATGACCTACGTGATTCCCCAGGTGACGCGCGTGTTTGAAAGCACGCGCCAGAAACTGCCGTTTATGACCGAGGTGGTAATGAACATCTCGGCCTTTCTCAATAATTGGGGTTTGGTACTGCTGCTGAGCGTCATAGTGTTGGGTTGGCTGGTACGCCGGATCCTAAAAAATCCCGAGATGCGCTTGCGCTTTGATACACGTTGTCTATCGATGCCGTTGATCGGACCTGTATTGCTGGCGCACGAAACGGCGCGCTTCTCGAATACGATGTCGATGCTGGTGGGAGCGAATGTGCCGATTCTGTCAGCACTGAAGAGCTCACGCGATACGTTGAGCAATACCTATTTAAAGTCTGCGATAGAAACCACCGAGCTGCAGGTGCGGGAAGGGAGCGCTTTGTCACGAGCGCTCGGTGCACAGGGTGTTTTTTCCCCATTGTTCGTGCATATGTTGCGCTCAGGCGAGGCGACGGGTCAGTTGGCTGAAATGCTCAAGTTTGGCGCAGAGAACGCGGAATTTGAAGCAGATAAAACCACCAAGATGTTCACCAGTGTTTTAGAGCCAGTAATGATTATGCTCATGGGGTCGATGGTACTGGTAATTGTGATGGCAGTGATGCAGCCCATTCTGGAAATGAACTCGGGAGTACGCTGATCATGCAGCTGATGTTCGTGCGTAATGCCCGATCGCGGGTGCAACAGATTAGCCTGTCGGGTAAACAGTTGTTGGCGCTGCTGCTCTGTATCATTTTGCTGCTGATGGTGCTGAATGTCTTTGCAATTTGGTTACTATCAGTTTTAGGATTTGAAACGCAATCCGATATGGTCATCGAAGTGGTTGAAGCTCGCTATGACCAGAAGCTAACCGAACTGGGTACGCAGATGGGCGAGCTCAACCAGCGAATCAAACGTTTGGATGCGGCGCGGCAGCAGCTGATTGATGACGCTCCACGGCCACCGCCGTTGCCGAGTGCTCCCCAAAACCTAACGCCGTCCCCCACCCCTGCGCCGACTGCGGTGCCCAAGTCATCGGGAGGGCAAGGTGGCCCGATGTTGGGCGTACAGGAAAGTCTGCCTGTGACTGGATCGTTTGCCATCCGCATGGAGCAGTTAACGCTGACGATGCGAGATCTGCAGGCGCAAACCCGGGTGCTCACTGATCGGCTGCAGACGATGCGGGTCTGGCAAGTGACTGCTCCCACCGGCTATCCCTTGCCCTATGTGGTGCCTGTGAGCAGCTTGCCCGGTGTGCGCACTGATCCTTTTACCGGACTGCCTAGCTGGCATGCAGGTACGGATTACGCGGCACAGGCCGGTATGCCGATTTTGGCAACGGGCGATGGTTATGTTGTCCGCGCCGAATGGGGTGGTGATTTTGGTAATGTCGTCGAAGTCTCGCATCCAGGGGCCAACGCCATAACGCGCTACGCACATACCGAGGCGTTTTATGTGAAGCCGGGGCAACGCGTTAAACGCGGCGAGGTCATTGCCCGTGTGGGAACTACCGGGCGATCGACGGCGCCGCACCTGCACTACGAAGTGCAGATGACACGCTAGGCCTTAGGCGCGATTAGAAAACCAGGATGTAAGTGTCGCCTTGGCGGCGACCGATCAGACTCAGCAGGCCGTTGAGTGCCTCTTGTGTCTCAGGCGTCGCACTGGCTTCGCCGCGGCCACTTGCTTTACCATCGGCGCCAATCGAACCCTGGGCGCTCAGGAGCAGTGGACCCTCCGTCGTCGTGAGAGAGTAGCTTACGCCGCCACCCGTAAGAGATGCCTGTACGCTGTAATTGCCCAGCGGCCGGATCAGGCTGACCGGGCTGCTTAACGCATCAAGATTGGCGCGAATATTGCCGCTGTTGCCCGTGCGTGAAAAATGGAGATCGCTCCAGCGTGCAGTCAGATCGCCGCGGGGGTGGAGGATGGTCCAGGGCGCACCGAGCATCTCGAGGATTTCAGCCGGTAGCTGTGCTTCGTTTTCTTGAACCATGACGCCATCCATGCCGATCGTGGCGAATAGGGTGTTGTCGAGCGCGGCTGTTTCAATACGGACGGTGCAATTTTTCTTCTGCAAACTGCATGCGGTAGACCAGTAAAGTCGTTCGGTTATCGCCTGGGGTGGTCGGCAGGACTGGCCGTCCAGGCCCGGTTCAGAAAACCCGATGGCTGCACCGCCCCGCCATAACGTACCGCTTGGGTCGGTGAGCAGAACCTTGCATTTGGTAGCGGCACTGATAGTGCCTTGAAACCATTTGACCGGCATTTGCCAGATGAGTGTGCAGACGACAACGATGATGGCACCACCTATGACCAACCAGCGGGGTACGCCAAATTCTTTGAGCTGGAGGTTCACAATCAGTTCCCTTGAGTAGTTTGTTGAAGAACGCCACGAATGGATACTATTTCAGGCGCATCGCCGGCTACAACATTCAGATCGACCGGGAACAAGTCCCAACGTTGGGCGGCTTCATCCAGAAAAGCGATCCATTGTCCAAACGGTACTTGTTCCGCTTGAAGCTCCACCATGCTGCCGCCTCGGTTGAGGTTGAGCCGCAGAATATTCGGTGTGATGCCCCGGTTTTGCAGCATGATTCGTATGGTTTCGACTTCATTATCATTCAGCGGTGGTGAAGGGTCGCCGCTGAGAGAGGTGAGTTTACTTTTCTGAATCATGGATTGGACAGCGGTTAATTGCGCCTGGCGCAAGTACATCGTGTTTACTTGCTGACGGGTTTGATCCTGAATGACCAAAACCAATACGATACCAATGCAGGGCAGCAGTAGGTAGGTTGCCAGCTGTCGACCATGCAGATGCAACCAGGTGCGGACATCAGCCCAGCTCAGCTTGTTCTCCTGAGACTTCAACTCCTGAAGTTTTTCCCGAAGACGTTCAGCTGTTTCGGCAAACCAGGTTTTGATGCTTTCGACGTCAAATTCCTGGCTGTTCGCCTGGCGGAGTTTCTCCTTTAAGGCTTGCAGTTTGGTGCTTAGGGTGCTGCCCCAGGCGCTGAGTAGCGCCTTGAAGCGATTGTTCTGCTCGCTCATTATCGTAGCTCCTCGTTGAGACCGGCGAGCGGTAGCATGCGGTAGGTGTTTTTGCCTGTGGCGATAATGGCTATTTGCAGATGTGTCGCACGTTGTTTCAGTGCTTCGGCATCAGGGGTGTCATACCCGCCGCGCAGCGTGAAAGTCAGGCCATCAGGACGATAGTCGATGCTCTGCAGTAGTCCGTTGGGGTAGTCATCGAGCAGTACTTGAAGTTTTGCAGTCATGGGTACAAAGTCAGCAGGGGTGGTGTTGCCCTGTGCGTGGATACTACGCGTTGTTTCTTCAAGCACTTCTTTGATCGCCGCATTGCTGTTACTAGTGAGCGTGCCTAAATGCTGGCGCGCGACATCGGCCAGCTTGACCTCCCAGCGCCAGTTGCTGAGTGTGGCAAGCCCCAATACCAGGGCACTGCCGACAACATAAACAGCAAAGGCTATCCCGGCTAACTGCACAGGTTTGCGCCAGTGCATCCATTCAACTTTGGCGGCCCAGCGTACGGTGGGCTTGTCGATGCCCGATTTATTCTTCTTGGCGCCGGGTTTTTGTAGCATGAGGTTGATGGGAGATTTGCTCGCCATCCATTCGCCAACCCGCGGCAGTAACCAGTCCCAGTTGAAGTGACGAAGCTCGGCCTCAGGGTAGAGCTGGCGAAGCTGCGATTCGGCATCGCTGGATTCGACCCACCCCGAGCCCCAGTCAGCACCTTCACGGCAGGCGACAATGCGTAAGGTCTCTTGCGCTGTCAGCAGAAATTCTCGAGGTGTCTGGTTGTCTTCAGGCGTAGTCAGAAGTAGACAGTCTGGCACCATGGTGAGGACACGCACAGGAAGTAACGCGAGCTGATCTTGTAACCAGTTCATCCAGGAGTCGCTGGTGATGGCGATGGTGCGCTCGACCCCCTTACTGCCAGGGACGGGGGGTAGCAACTGGTAACGCAGTGGTGTGCGCTGATCCAGCAGGAAGGGCTCCGACAGTATCGGGAGTAGCGCTTCTAGCTTCTTGCCGCTGATCATGGGAACTTTGGTGTGAATCAACCGGGTGTCTACCGTCGGCATGAGCACCAGTGCCTCGTCGGCGAAGGGGAGGTCGTTGAGCGCCCCATGACCTTGCTGGGTCGCTGATGTGTAGTCACCTTCGACCAGCGCCCAGCGGAAATTTTCGCCCGGACCAATCACATCGAGGTCGTTGCCCTGTTCCTGGTTTAGAGTCCGGGGGTTGACGGGGCAGCTAATGATCAG
This sequence comes from Pseudomonadota bacterium, assembly GCA_039805865.1. Taxonomy (GTDB): domain Bacteria; phylum Pseudomonadota; class Gammaproteobacteria; order Burkholderiales; family Rhodocyclaceae; genus Fluviibacter. Next base: position 10,830 of record JBDLTI010000018.1, read on the forward strand.
AAGTCGGTTCATGATGGTGATCAGTCTTGAAGGGTGCTGAAAAATCGGGTGCTCAACACTTGCGTGATTGTCTGGCCACCGGTGTTGATGCCACCGTTAGCATTGCGTTGAACCAAGGATTCCCCGACATAAACCGCATCAGGAAAACGCACCTCAGTGCGCGCAATAAAGAACCCGGTTTTGATATCTGCCATGGGTGCGTCTCCGCCCGGGTTGACACCTAGATTGGTGAGCATGGTTTTTAATTCGGTGGTTGATTTGATCGGGCGCCGGCTGCGTTCTGTAATGAAGTTAGCTGCCTGGCTGGCGCCCATTCCCTGGAATAGCGCCCGTAACACATCACTGCTGGCCGTATTGACGTTGATGGTTGTACGTTTGGGAAGTGCAATCAGCAGCGGTCGCAGTCGTTGTCGTAAGTTAGGCGTGAACCCTTCAAAGGCCTCGAGTTGTGCCGGATCCGTAAAAAGGAAACCGGTGTTCACCAACGTATTGGCCACCTGGTGGGCAAGACTGCGATCGGCGCCCATGTTGCTCAAGAGGTTTTGAAAGATCAATAGATTCTCAGGGTCAATACGACGGCCAGTCTCTTCATTTACCAGATTGTTCAGATTGAATCTTGATTGGGCATCGGTCACCTGACCCATCATGGAAAGCTGACTCAATTCGGCCGGAATGTCGACCCCGCGAAGAAAGTCCGACACTTTTGTATTAGTGAGGGGGATGGCCCAAGCCTCAGTCAGTGAATCCTCGGCGCTGGTTGTGGCTATGTTCACGGCAAGGATGAAGCGGGCAAAGTCGGTCGCTGCCATATGCAGCCACTCTGCCTGACGACGATCCCGCTGGTACTCCAGCTGACGGATAGATAGGTGTTGTTGCCAGATCAGGCTAGACAGAATGATGGTGGAGAGCACCATGACGATTAACGCCATCATGGTTGCTGAGCCACGTTCGGTTCGCCGCATCAGAAGCCCCCCGCCAGACAAACCCGAGTGAGTGCTCGATCAGCGTAAGGATCGTTGGCGATGACCTGCCAAACGAACTGCAGCGCTTTGATGGGGGCGGTCGTGTTAGGCAGATCAGACATAATCCTGACTTGCTGGCGCTGGATATCGGCGCTGAGGAATTGAGCTTCCGCACCCGGATACCCTTTGTCCGGCGCCTTGACGAGTGTTTGCCAGGCTTCGCGGGCGATGTCTCGTGTCGCAAAAGGCGCCGATATCATCCGGAACAAACCGTCAGACTTGGTTTGATATCCGACCAGTTGCCAACCCGGTTTGTCGTTATTGCCCATCGAACGCATCCACCAGACGCTTTCATTGCTAAGGAGGACCGGTGGGAAACCCAGGGTTTCCGCCCGTAACATGGCATTGCAGTCGCGATCCAGTAAGGCCAGGGCGTAGTGCATATCACGGTGTTGGCGGCTGTAGGCTTCGATACGTTCTTTGCCGCGAATCAATCCATCCAGCCCCCGCCAGGACATAAGCCCGAGCATCGACATGATGACCAGCGCAATCATCACTTCGATCAGGCTAAAGCCGGTCTGCTTTTTGGTACTTAAGGGCTGGCGTGACATTACATCGCCCTTGCATCATTGGCAATCAACCCGGTGAGCCAGGCGAGCTTGGAGCGACGTTCCGGGTCGCTGCCGTCATCCAGGTACACATTGATATCGACCCGGCGAAAATTGGGGTTGGCACTGGTCGAAACCCGGTGCTCGCAAATCAGCGGAAAATTCAGTTGCGGGCAGGGCTCTGTTTCAGTGCCCAGCATGGGCCATTCCCGCTGGATGTACATGGTATTCATGGTGTTGTTGGCGCTAATCAGTGCCAGACTCCGCAGCATGACCGCTTGCTGGGTGTCGGTATCATTGCTGATGGCGCGCATCGACGAAATCAGGATGATGGCGAGAATCGCCATGCCGACCAGTACTTCAATCAGCGCCATACCGTGCTGCTGTGGCTTTTGACGACGCGGGTTCATTCGAAATGCAGGCGAAAGTGACCAAAGCGGTCGCGATTGATCTGGGCGCGGCGTTCCATGCTCATAAACTCCAGCGTCAGCGGCGTTGGATAGGCGTCTTCTCCAAGTTGAATCTCGGTCGGCAGGGTTCTCATGGGCATCTCCCACTCTGCTGGCGCAAATACTTCGGGGTGGTTAATCTGTTGCAGCTTTTCAAAGCGGTCTCGCCGAAAGTAACGCCAACCGTTCTGATCGACCATAGCCCACATGGGGGAGCCCCGGCTCAGCGATTCTTCCTGGGCGTAGTTCAAGCTTGCCGTCAGCTGCTCGAGTCGGGTTAGCCAGTTCTGGCTTGCTTTATCCGGCAGGGATAGTGAGGCCATCCCTGCCATGATGCCCACAATGACAATAACGATGAGCAGTTCTATCAGCGTGAAACCCCGGCTGTTGCCGGGGCGTCGCCACTGTGCGAAACGAATCACCAGTTACCGATTTCCTGATCGTTACCTTCGCCGCCGAGTTTGCCATCGGCACCAAAGCTATAGACGTCGATTTCGTTGTTATGTGTGCCCGGGTTGTTGTACTGGTACGGGGCACCCCATGGGTCTTGCGGCAGTTTGTCCAGGTAGCGTTTCCAGTTGCGCGGCATCGGCTCGGCAACGGGCTTGGTGGACAGGGCGCTCAGACCCTGTTCGGTCGTTGGGTAACGGCCGTTATCCAACTTGTAGAGCTTGAGGGCTTGCACCATGGTGGAGACATCGGCACGGGCAGAGACCACGCGTGCTTCATCCGGGCGGCTCATTACGTTTGGAATCACCAATGTGGCCAGGATGCCAATGATGACGATCACGATCATGATTTCGATCAGCGTGAAGCCTTTTTCGGCATGACGAACGGCGCGTTGCCAGAGTTTTTTATTGAGAGCCATGATAAAAGACCATAATTAAATTAGATGGTTAGAATCTTAGCGCCCAATGGGGGGCTTGGTCTCGCAAGCCCCCTGGCAAACCCCAAAATGTCAGGATTTGTCGGATTGTTGCGGCATAAATCAGGCGATAAGCTCGACCCGCCCGGTATCCAGATGGTAAACGCCCCCAACAACCCGAATTTGCTTCCCTTGAACCAGTTTGCGTAGGATCGGGGTGGAATTCTGGAGTGCGAGTACGTTAAGCCGAACGTTTTCTCGAACGGCAGCAGATTCAAGGTTCTTGGGGTCCTTTTTCATGGCGGCATCGATAGCGGGTGACAGGCTAGTGGCCAGTTGCTGAATATGTCCCGGAAAGTCTTCGTCGTTCTTCATGGCTTTGATGGATGCATTAATGGCACCGCAACTTGTGTGACCCAGGACCATAATCAAAGGGGATTTGAGCACGGCGGCACCGTACTCCAGGCTCGCCAGAATCTCGGGCGTTACAAAGTTACCAGCAACACGGGTGACAAAGAGGTCGCCTCGCTCAGAGTCAAAGCACAATTCTGGGCTGATCCGCGAGTCGGCACAGCTCAAAACGCTGGCATAGGGGTTTTGTCCGGCAGTCAGCGCGGCGCGGGTTGCAGCAAAGTCAGCCGGTAATGGCTTGTTGTTAACGTAGCGTTCGTTACCCGCCAGGAGGCGCTTGAGTGCTTCGTCGGGTGAAATCACATTTTCAGGTTTCGGGGGTGAAGCGCTAGCGGCCATGGCTGGCAGTGCTGACGTTGCCAAGGCAGCTCCCAGTCCTAAGGCGCTTTTCAAGAAAGCCCGGCGGTTGGGTTGCTTTGCTAACGGCTTTTCACAGTTTTGGCACATGGTGGCCTCCTCAATCAACATTGTGTAGATATTAGTGACTTTGTTGATCAATGGGGTCGCCGTTCCGTAAATGTCAGGATTTGTCGGTACTTTTTCAGGTGTCAGGGGATACAGTTGGATCACTGTGTACTTACAAGTGAAAGCCAACAATGAGCAGACAAAATGGTACCCAAGCAATTTTATGCTGGTTAATCGCTAGCGCAGTATTCCTGCTGGCGGCTTGCGGATCATCGGAAGATAGCCGCAGTGCTGCTGCACAGGATGTTTCCGGTAGTACCAAGATCGGTTTTGTTATTGGTGAAAAAGGCCCAGTGGCTGACGCAAAAGTTGTGATTAAAGCCGCGAACGGTCAGGAAGTCGGTCAAGTCACAACAAACTCACAAGGCGAGTATCGGTTATCGACTAACCAACAGGGCCCCTTCATGGGTGAAGCCACGCTGCCATCGGGTAAGGTGTGGTTTGGGATCGGCCAGAACGCCAATATGAACATTACGCATCTTGGCGATTTTCTGATCCGGCTTTGGTATCAGGCGAAGAGCCTGAATGTGGCGACGGCTTTCGCTAGTTTGAGCTCAGGCGCTTCATTGCCAAGCGAGTCAGGGCTCAACCTTGCGGTCAACCAGATGATCTCTGTGCCCGCCTATGCCTTGGGTAAAGATTCGGTCAATTTGTTCGGGAGTGAAATGACGCCCACTCTGGCAAAAATATTACAGTCCACCTTGCTTGAAGGTAATGACCAAATCAGAATCCAATTGCCCGAAGTTCGCTTTAATGGGGTGTACGAAGTAAAGGCATCGCTTGCGAAGAACGGGGAAGTTTTCTACTCAGGCTCGGAAGAGACAGAGAGCGTCAACGTGCCGCTGACAAAAGGACCAATTTCGGCAACAGTGGGAAGCTCTAGCGTGTCTGGTGCTGCAAAGTTGAAGGCCTCCTCGGCTAATGATCGCCCCAACGAGCACTGGATGAAAGATAACTGGGAAGCTATTAAAGACAAGCGGATTGACCAGCTGGTTATACCTGGAACTCATGATTCTGGAACCTATCAGCTTCGCTGGGGCACAGGTGCTGATACCGCTAAAACTCAAATAGACAGTATTGGCGATCAATTAAAAGACGGTATTCGCTATTTTGATTTGCGGGTTAGAGAGGCAAGTCATAGAGGTTGCGCTGATCCATCTGTTTGGTGGATTTACCATGGTTGGGATAGCTATCGGTTGGTTACGGCAATGGATGAAATTCAGAAGTTTCTCAGTAAGGCAGGTAATGAAAGCGAGGTAATAATTCTTGATTTTCAAAATACTAAGATTGTTTACAACGATGATCGAGCTCGAGACGTTTTGATTAAAAGCATACAAGATTATTTAGGCACCTATCTAGCGAAAAATGAAGGGGAATGGAACTGGCAAAAAGCTAAAATGACGGAATTGGTCGGCAAGAATAAACGTGTAATCGTACTTCTAGAAAATTCTCTGTACGTAAAGATCAGCGACAGTAAATATACTCCGGGATGCGGTGTGACTGGGATAGATCATCGAAATTTCTCAAACCGTAAGATGGATATGGTCAGTGCTTATGATGAGGATTACGCCAAGAGCGCTCACCAGATTAAATATCTCATCGGATCGGAGTTTGACCAAGCCTACATGAAGTCAGCTGCGTGGTCTGAGCAATATAAAAACTATGAAGAACGTTACGAGATTTATGTCCGACAAGTTAAAAAGGGAGGGATGGATAAAGAGCTATACAATTTAACATTTCCTGATTCAGCCCTCTTGGCAGACGTTCCCGATTCTCCATATGGTTTTGAACAAATGATGAATGAACGCGTGCAAAAATATACCGAGTATCCGAAGTTAGGAAAGCTCAGGGTTTTACAGCTTGTGGCGAGACCATCTAATGCTTGGATGGCGGCGGCAGCAGCAGCTCCTATTGGTGGTGATGATCTTCTCTCATATGCAACACGAGAGATCAATGTGCCGTTAAATTATCCGAGCAGTACATGCCAAGAAGGATGGCTGGGTAAACGACTTCGCATGGGCATCGAGGGTGGCGCGGCTCAATGGAACCCACCAAACATCATCATTGCGGATAACTACAGAGCCAACGAGTGGGTCGTTCCAGACTACCAGGGAGGTAAGTGGGTCATAGGTCGACCATACACCAATAAAAACAAGTCCAAGAGTTATGTCGATATGGCGATTGAACTGAACAACATTAAACCTAGCAGCCACCTCAGCGGGGTTCCGTTCCAAGATGGACAATGTTTGCCATGACCTGGGATAGAGTTATCATACTAACTTCAACTAAAAAGTAGTTATTGATCTGGTATTGGCTGCTTGTATATCCACTGATCAGTGGCGTGTTAGGCAACTTAGGCTCAATTTTTTTGTTAACGTAGCAAGTCCATTTGGGTGTGTGTGGTTATGAATGCCTGGGCCAAGGCAACCCGGCTGTTATTTCTGATTCTTAGTCTGTTGGGTTATTCACATGTTTCTGCACAGACAGCCTCTGAAGCGCCAGGGCCGGTACTCGGTTTCTCGATGGGTTCAACCCTTGGATTTACTGAAAATCCATTGCAGGTAAATTCTGAGGAATACGGCGATTGGTCGGTGCAAGGCGTGGCGACAGGTTTGTCGTTTAGACAGACGAATCCTGTCGCCAACAACTCAAGCGATTATTCCGGGTTTTCGAATGTGCAGATGATTCTGCAGAAAACCAATGGACCAGTGCAGTTGTTGGTGCAAACGGGTCTTTACGCATTGCCGGCGATTGGTGTTCCTTACGTACGGCCTCAGCCCGCAACCGAATCCAATTTTGATTACCTGCCTCAGGCCTATGTGTCTTTAACGCCTAATGAAAACTGGTCGCTTGCCATTGGCAAGATGCCGGCGTTGGGCGGTGGTGAATCGGTTTTCACCTACCAAAATATTAATATCCAGCGAGGCTTGTTGTGGACGCAGACACATGTCATTACGCAGGGTATGCAGCTGAATTTTTCAAAAGATATTTTTACGGCATCTGTAGCCTGGAACAATGGCGCCTATTCGGATGTGTACAACTGGTTGGGTGGTGCAGCAGGGATTAAAACCAGTGATAGCAGTAATATCACGTTGAGCTGGACGGGTGCCGTATCTGGCAACTCACAAAACACAACGGTCACACCGCTTTTGCAAAACAACTCGCAGATTGCGAACTTGATTTATCAGTACCAGAACGATCGCTGGAGTGTTATGCCTTACGCGCAGTACACCTATGTACCCATGAATACGGCCATCGGCATTAATGGCACCTCACAATCGCTCGGCTTTGCGCTGCTTTCTGTGTATCACGTGACGCCTTTGCAAAATGGCGTGGCGCCAAAGTTTCATGTGTCTATCCCCACACGTTTTGAATACCAGTCCAGTTATGGCAATAACAATCTGACGAATAATCCGGCCGGTCTGATGTATGGCCCGGGTAGTGCTGCCTGGTCGGGGACGCTAACGCCTACGGTGCAGTGGGGTAAAGCTTTTGCACGCGGGGAATTGAGCTACGTGAAAGCATTTAATCCGCTTGCGGGTCAGGCTTTTGGTGCCAATGGGCTAAATAACAATCAAACGCGCGTGATGATTGAAGCAGGGTTATTGTTTTGATTTCTACTGCTTACTAAGCGGCCCAGTATGCACCGAGCAATCCAATAAACCCTGCACCTAATATCAGTATCACAGGGTTGATTTTGGTTTTGACCAGAAGTAAACCCACCAAAAGCGCTACGGCGCATGATTGCCAATTGACCAGAGACTCTTTGGCAATGGTGTAAACCCCAGAACACATTAGACCGATAGATATGGGTTCCAGCGCCTGTTGGAGCGAGTGTCGCCATGGTGTGTCGCCAATCCGTGTCCAGAGGCGTCCTGCATAAAGGCAGAGAATGCTGGAGGGTATGAAGAAGGCAAGCGCGACAATGAGGGCGCCTGTAAGGCCATCAATCATGTCACCCATAATGAGTACGGACAGCATGTTGGGGCCGGGTGCGAGCTGGCCCACGCTGTAGGCGTGTACAAATTCAGTGGCGCTAAAGTTGAAGTGCTGATGCAGCATGCTTTGCATTTCTGGCAGCACCGCAGAGCCGCCACCTACGGCCAGTAGCGAGAGCATGGAGAAAACGCTAGCCAGTTGTAGCCAGAGCATCATGATGATTGCTCCGGTTTGTGGTCTTGCGTTGGTCGGTAGATATACAGTGCGAGCGGCAAAACGATAGCCAACACGATATAGAGCGGCCATTTCACAACGCTCATCAATACGAAGGTTAGCCCCAGCAGCGCAAGGGATTTGCGTTTTTTGAACGTGCGCTCGCCCAGGTTCCAGGTCACTGTTGCGAGCAGGGCGGCTGCGGCTGCAGCCACACCCCCCAGTACGTGATTGGCCATGGGGTGGTCTTTATTGAGGCCATAGAGCAGGCCAATGCTCAGGACTATCACGGCGCCGGGTAGGAGTAGACCTAGGGTTGCGGCCCAGGCACCGATGGCGCCACGAAGACGATCCCCCATGAGAATGGCGATATTGACAGAATTCAGCCCCGGCATGGTCTGGCTAATCGAGAGCATGACGATGAATTCGTCGTTATCGACCCAGCGATAGCGCTTGACGAGGAGTTCTTTTAAATAGGCGACTATGCCGCCACCAAAGCTAATGGCCCCTACGACAAAGAATTGCCAGAAGATCTGGTGCAGCGAGATCTTTGGTGAAGTGGCGCTATTCTTTGCTGCCATACATCATCGCGGTTTTAGTCGTGCCGAGTGCGAGGTCTTTAGCAAAGAACTGTTGTAGCTTTTTAAAAAATTCATCGGCAAGGCGATGCGTCTCAACATCTTTGCGATTGTTTTTGTGGACGCGGTAGGCAAAAGCCAATTCGCCGATCATGGGTTCGCCGACGGTGTGAAACCAGATTGCAATTTCGCAATGGGCATGCACATTCTTTGAAAAAGCGATATTGCCGAGCGTCACGCAGGCTTCAAGTACTTTGTTTTTGGCATTGCCGACGATGCGTAATTTTTGATCAAAGGGTAGGTTGAGTTCCGCCAGGCCGGGAAAAACCGGGAGTAGGGCGGATAGTTTGCGGGTCGGCACGCGGTCGATAGCGACTTGATCCAGTATGGCGTTATGGGAATAAAGGCGGCGAATAGAGCCCATTGGACCATCTTTTAGAATTTCTTCTTTAAAACGGATGCGGAACGGAATCTCTGTTTTAGGGATTGGATTGAGCTCCCAGGCTCGGTCGATATCTTCCGAGCGGCATTTGAAGGTGACTTCGCACCAGTCGTCTGTCCAGGCTTCTTTGCGTGATTCACGCACACGTAGAATAAGCTTGTTGCGTCGGAGTCCATTATCGAGCGTGTCGACGAAATAAATGTTTCGCATACCGCTGTTAAGCGTTTCCGGTGCCGTGAACAGTAGGCCACTTTCTTCGCAGAGATTCTGAATTTCCGTTTGCAATTCGGTAATACGATGACGACGATCCAGCCCGCGTGGCTTGAGAAGCAGTTTAAACTCTCGATTGGTGATGCGCTTATCAAGCTTGATCAGTTCGTTTGAGGGGGTCTCTTTTTTGGCCATGGTGTGTCTGCTGGACAATATGATGATTCAGTCTAACATTGCTGCGTCTGGTTCGTTATTTTGGGTGAATAGTTCGTATGTCTTGTCCCATAGAGATTCGTGAAGCACGCGGTGTGCGGACACTGCACTTTGGCTCGGATTGGGTGCAGGGAGCCATGCGCATCAATCGGCCGAATGAGCTGGAGTTGGCCTACACCCGGGAGATGATGGTCGGGTTGCTGTTGTCGCCGAATTGGCCCGTTTTGCCGAAACGTATTCTGCAGGTTGGGCTGGGCGCTGCTTCGTTAACCCGTTTTATTCATGCCAATTTGCCGGAAGCGCAGCAGGTGGTTGTTGAGCTGGAGCCCATAGTGCTGGGCGCGGCACAACAGGGCTTTAAACTCCCCCCGCTAGGCGACCGGCTTCAGGTTGAGATTGCGGAGGGGGCGGCCTGGATGGCGTCTTCCGCAGATCAATATGACCTGATTCTGATTGATGGTTTTGGCGCAGATGGCGAGACCGGTAGCCTGGAAAGTTTGTCGTTTTATCAGCATTGCCGTGCGCGGCTGGCTGAAGGTGGGTTGCTGGTCTGTAACTTTTTAAGCCGCAGCCCGCGTTTTCTGAAAAGTTGTATTGCGCTGGATGCGGCATTTCATGGGCGAAGCCGGTTATTGCCACAAACGCCGGGCGGTAATGTCATTGCCTTGGGGGCGCAATCTGAAACTGTGTCCTTGGAGGAACAGGCGCTTCGGGAGCGAAGCGCATTACTGACCTGGGACACCGGCTTAGACCTGACGCCATTGATAGCGCGTATCGTGGCTCAGGAAGATGGTCTTCCGTTCTGCGTTTAGGCAGCTACCAGCTAATCGTTTCTGTGGCGCTTATGCAGCGTTCCATCAGTTGAACCAAAGGCGCTGCACGCTGGGAAAAGCGCACAATGACAGGTTCGTTCTTTTCTTCTTCGGTTAGCAACAGCTCAGGCCATATCACCGGATGGGCGGCTTTGTCACTGTCAATGGCGGTTTTGAGGCGCTCCAGATAACCAGGCAACTGGGCAGTGGCCATTTCACCGTGATCCGGCAGATTTAGCGCCGTGAGCAATGTGTTGGCATCATCACCGAACATGATCACGCTACCCTGTGTGGGGGACTGAAACTTAATCAGGCTCATGAATGATCCGTGGTTTTGACTGTTTCTTTGACCTTGATGGTTTCTTCAATTGAGACAAAGTCAGGTATTTCAATATTTTCTCGCTGAAGAATGGCTTCAATTCGTGTTGCGTGCTTGGTCAGCCACGCTCTACGGAAGAGCGTGGACATGTTGATCATGGACGATGTGGCGAGCGCGATGGCAAACAAGCCAGAAAGCGCGATCACAATGGCAATAAATTTCCAGCCGGTGGGCATCACTTCAGTGACGATACCCATGGTGGTATAGCAGCTGCCCGCAAACATAATGGCTTCCATAGGGTCTTTGATCAGCGATAAGGCATTGAGCGCTATCCCCCACAGAATGATGACCATGATCTGCACAATCATGAGGTAGATGATTGCGGCGAAATAATGATGAAAAACACCCGTGGGGCGGTTTCGGTTAAGGCAGATCCGGCCACGAATTTCAAAGTTGATCGCAATTCTGCGCAAAAAAAACACATTAATCCATAACGCCCCAAGTAGCCCCAGAATGGCTAATGGTAGGTTTTTAAAAAAAGGCACCAACTCAAGGGTGTGCGCGCTTGTTAATGTTTCCATCGATCAGGTATCCGGTTTAATTTGATTTAGGCGGTTTGAGCTGTCATGCCGCAATGACGCAGCAAGGCATCTACCTGTGGATCGCGCCCTCGGAAGGCTCGGAAAGATTCAATCGCCGGACGTGAGCCGCCGACCGATAGAATCTCTTTGAGGAAACGTGCGCCAGTGATAGGGTCTATAGGATTGCCGCTTTCTTCAAAGGCAGCGAACGCATCGGCAGACAGCACTTCTGCCCACTTGTAGCTGTAGTAACCCGCGGCATAACCACCGGCAAAGATGTGCGAGAAGCTGTTCGGGAAGCGATGCCAGGCAGGCGGGTTAATCACGGCCACTTCCTGGCGTACTTTTGCCAGCGTGTCGAGTACCGGTGAGGCGCAGGTTGGATCGCTATGGATGAGCAAATCGAACAGGGAGAACTCCAGCTGACGCAGGGTGAAGAGGCCGCTCTGGAAGTTCTTGGCAGACAGCATCTTGTCGTACAGCGCGCGCGGAAGGGGTTCGCCCGTATCAACATGCCCTGTCATGTCTTGCAGTACGGACCACTCCCAGCAGAAATTCTCCATAAATTGTGAGGGCAGCTCAACGGCATCCCATTCGACGCCATGAATGCCGGATACGGCCAGATCTTCCACTTGCGTGAGCATATGGTGCAAGCCATGACCGGTTTCATGGAAGAGGGTGGTGACATCATCGTGCGAGAAGGTGGCAGGCTTATCGCCTATGGGTGCCGGGAAGTTGCAATTCAGATACGCCACGGGGGTCTGAATACCCGATGCAATTCGGCGACGGGTCAACGCTTCATCCATCCAGGCGCCCCCCCGCTTTTCTTCGCGGGCATAGAGGTCCAGATAAAACTGGCCAATGAGTTGGTTGTCTTTGTTAATGCGGAAGAAGCGCACACTGGGATGCCAGACGGGTGCTGTGTCCGGCGTGATCTGTACGCTGAACAGGCGCTCGATGACGCTGAATAGGCCACCCAGAACTTTAGGCTCCGGGAAGTACTGTTTCACTTCGTCATCCGAGAAGCTATAACGGGCCTGTTTGAGTTTCTCGGAGATATAAGCGATATCCCAGGGTTCCACTTCCGTAAAACCGAGTTCGGTTTTTGCGAAAGTTGTCAGCTCAGCCAGATCTGCTTGGCCGTGAGGTTTGGCCCGTTGTGCCAGATCGCGAAGGAAGGTGAGCACTTGTGGCACGTTGTCTGCCATCTTGGGGACCAGCGATACTTCCGCGTAGCTTTGGTAACCGAGCATCTGTGCCATTTCGGCGCGTAGCTTGAGTATTTCGTCGATCAGGGCCGCGTTATTCCATTCCGGTTTGCTGGCGCAGTCGGCAAACTCACTGGCGCGTACGGCGTAGGCACGATACATCTGGGCGCGTAGTGGCCGATGGGTAGCGTATTGCATCACCGGTAGATAAGACGGTGCATGCAGACTGAAGCGCCAACCGGCGATACCGGCTTTGTCAGCGGCGGCTTTGGCGGCTGCAATCGTGTCAGCGGGCAGGCCGTCGAGTTCGGCTTCGTTGGTGACGTCCAGTTGAAAGGCGTTGGTCGCGTCCAGCAGGTTCTCTGAGAACTTGGCAGCCAGTTGCGATAGGCGTTCCTGCAGTGCCTGGAAACGTGGCTTGTCGCTGTCTGGTAGCTCCGCACCCGAGAGGCGGAAATCGCGGAGCTCATTGTGCAAAATGCGCTGACGCGCTGGGCTGAGCGTAGCGAACTCACTGCTGCTGGCCAGGGTTTGATAGCGCTTAAATAGTGCGAGATTCTGGCCGAGCTCGGCATAGAAGCGGGTGACTTCCGGCAGCAGGGCGTTGTACGCCTCACGCCAAGGGGGAATGTCGTTAACGCTATGCAGGTGTCCGACGATGCCCCAGGCGCGTGATAGGCGCTCCAGATTGTCCTGGAGCGGTTGCGCGAAGTCGTTCCACGTAGCGGGTACGTTGGGGTTGAGCAGACGTTCGACTTCGGCACGTGACTCCGTCAGCAACTGGCTGATGGCGGGTTGTACATCCGTTGGTTGAATGACGTCAAAGCGGGGAAGCCCCGCAAAATCGAGAAGTGGATTCATGTCGGGGCTTCCTGTGTTGCTTTTGTTATATGTGTCCGGAGAAATTATTCTGTGACTTTCTGTCCGGTGAGCTTTTCAAAGGCTTCGTGGTATTTGGCGGCCGTTTGTTCAATCACCTCTTGGGGTAAAGTGGGGCCGGGTGCCTTTTTATTCCAGTCCAATGTTTCCAGATAATCGCGCACGTACTGTTTGTCGTATGACGGCGGGTTGCTACCCGGCTTCCAGGCATCGGCCGGCCAGAAACGTGATGAGTCCGGCGTGAGGATCTCGTCGATCAGATGTAGCGTGCCTTTAGCGTCGATGCCGAACTCGAACTTGGTATCGGCGATGATGATGCCCTTAGTGGCGGCATAATCAGCGGCGGCCTGATACAGCGCAAAGGCGGCATCACGTGCTTCGGTGACCAGCTTTGAGCCTGTCTTGCCGGTGCCCTGGAGTAACGGATTCAGTTCTTTGTCGCAATGCGCCTGCGCCTGCTCGAAGGAAATGTTTTCGTCGTGGTCGCCCACGGCAGCCTTGGTGGCCGGTGTGAAGATCAGTTGGGGCAGCTTATCGGCTTGCTGCAGCCCCGCAGGTAGTTTGATACCGCAAACGGCGCTGGTATCTTGATAGTCTTTCCAGCCCGAGCCGATGATGTAACCGCGGACGACCGCTTCAATCGGCAGCGGGCGCAGACGCTTCACCACCACAGCACGGTTACGTACCTGAGCACGTTCGTTTTCAGCGACGACCGTTTCCGGGTCGATGTCTGTACTGTGCGTGGCAACGATGTCGGCCAGTTTTTTGAACCAGAAGCTGGCGGTTTGCGTGAGCACTTTGCCTTTGCCCGGGATCGGATCTGGCAGGATCACATCAAATGCCGACAGGCGGTCGCTGCTGACGACGAGGAGTTTGTCGTCACCCACGGCGTAGATGTCGCGCACCTTGCCCTTGGCTATCAGGGGCAGGCTGGTGATGGTCGATTCGAATAGGGCTTGAGACATAAGGGTTACCGGGAAAAAATTAACGAACGACTTGATTCAGTTTACCTTCGGCATAGTTCAACGCCATCACATCGAGCGGAATCGGCTTAATCTTGCTGGCTTGGCCGGCACAACCAAAGGCTTCGAAGCGTGCTTCGCAGACCTTTTTAGCGGCCTCGCGGGCTGGTTTCAGGTAGTCACGCGGGTCGAACTTGCTCGGGTTTTCGAACAGGTAACGACGGATGGCACCCGTCATGGCCAGGCGGATGTCGGTATCAATGTTGATCTTGCGCACGCCGTGCTTGATCGCTTCCTGGATTTCTTCTACGGGTACACCGTAGGTTTCTTTCATGTCACCGCCGAATTCGCGGATCTCGGCCAGCAGTTCTTGCGGCACCGACGACGAACCATGCATCACCAGGTGGGTGTTCGGGATGCGGGCGTGGATTTCTTTGATGCGCCAGATGGCTAGGATGTCGCCCGTGGGCTTTTTGGTGAACTTGTAGGCACCATGGCTTGTACCGATGGCGATTGCTAGGGCGTCACACTGCGTGGCTTTAACAAATTCCGCAGCCTGATCTGGATCGGTCAGCAGCTGTTCCATGGTCATCTTGCCTTCTGCGCCATGGCCATCTTCTTTATCGCCGGTCATGGTTTCCAGCGAACCGAGCACGCCCAGCTCACCCTCAACCGAGACGCCGATGCTGTGTGACAGCTCGACTACTTTGCGGGTGGTTTCAACGTTGTATTCGAAGGAGGCGACGGTTTTGCCATCTTCCATCAACGAGCCATCCATCATGACGGACGAGAAGCCTGAGCGAATGGCACCCATACAGATGGCAGGGCTTTGACCATGATCCTGGTGCATAACTACCGGGATGTGCGGATAAGCTTCGAGTGCAGCCAGAATCTGGTGACGCAGGAATGGCTCGCCGGCATATTTACGGGCGCCGGCAGAGGCTTGCATGATGACGGGCGCGTTTAGCTTGTGAGCGCCTTCCATAATGGCCCAGACCTGCTCCATGTTGTTAACGTTAAATGCGGGCAGGCCGTAGTTATTTTCGGCGGCGTGGTCGAGCAGTTGGCGCAGCGAGACAAGCGACATATAGTTCTCCGTAGGGCAGAGTGCCGGGTGAAATGTTTAAGAGTTAACCGGTGATGTCGGGCGTTGCGTGATCCCCGACATGAACAATCTTTAAGGTATTTGTGCCGCCCGGGGTGCCGATGGGTTCGCCGATGGTCATGACGACAAGATCGCCACGTTCGACAGCGCCCTGATCCAGCAGTACGGTTTGGGCATCGGCCAGCATCATGTCGCGGTCCGGTTGGCTGCGTGGCATGAGCATCGGGTAGACATCGCGAAAGAGCGTCATGCGATTGCGTGAGCTTTCGTCTGGGGTGAGCGCAAAGATAGGGACGCCGCAATTGAGGCGACTCATCCACAAGGCGGTAGAGCCTGACTCAGTTAGGGCTGCTATCGCTTTGACTTTGAGGTGGTGTGCCGTCCAGATGGCAGCCATGGCGATCGATTGGTCAACGCGCGTGAAAACACGGTCAAGGAATTCACTTTCCAGCATGACTGGGTAGGTGCGTTCGGCTTCCAGGCAGATACGCGACATGGCTTCCACAGTTTCAACCGGGTACTGGCCGCTGGCCGTTTCGGCCGAGAGCATGACGGCATCGGTGCCATCCAGCACGGCGTTAGCTACGTCGGAAACTTCGGCACGGGTTGGAATCGGCGAGCTAATCATCGATTCCATCATCTGCGTGGCGGTAATGGCGAGTTTATTCATCTCGCGCGCCATGCGGATCATGCGTTTTTGCAGTGAGGGCACAGCCGCATCGCCAACTTCGACGCCAAGGTCGCCGCGGGCAACCATGATGCCGTCAGACGCGTCCAGAATCTCGGCAAGATTCTCAATGGCTTCGGTGCGCTCGATCTTGGCGATGATGAGCGATTTGCCGCCGGCCTTCTTCATGAGCTCTCGCGACAGATGAATGTCGGCGGCTTCACGTGGGAAGGAGATGGCCAGGTAGTCGGCGTTGATTTCCGCAGCCGTGATCATGTCGGCTTTGTCTTTGTCGGTCAGCGCCGGGGCAGACAGGCCACCGCCTTTGCGGTTGATGCCTTTGTTGTTGGACAGTGGGCCACCTACGTGTACCTTAGTGTGAATCTCCGGGCCGTTAACCGCGGTGACGTTCAGAACGACACGGCCATCATCGAGCAACAGGACATCACCGGCATGCACATCGTTAGGCAGTTCGGGATAATCGAGACCCACGCGTTCCTGGGTGCCCAGCTTGCACGCAGCATCCAGAATGAAGTCGGCACCCTTGGTCAGGGTGATTTTGCCGTCAGTGAATTTGCCCACGCGAATCTTGGGGCCTTGCAGATCAACCAGAATGCCGACCGGACGGCGATACTGTTGGGCCAGTTCGCGCACCAGTTTGGCGCGCGCGCGGTGGTCATCAGGCGTGCCATGACTAAAATTGAGACGAACGACATCCACGCCCGCAGCGATCAGGGCGCCCAGAGCCTCCGGTGAAGAGCTGGAGGGTCCGAGTGTGGCAACGATCTTGGTGCTGCGGAGCATGGCAATCCTTCAGGAGATGAGTTGCTTTTAGCCGTTAGCGCGTGCTTCAAGCGCTGCGATGGCGGGCAGAGTCTTGCCTTCCAGAAATTCCAGGAAAGCGCCACCGCCGGTCGAGATATAACCAACATCCTCGGCGATCTTGAACTTGGCAATCGCGGCGAGTGTGTCGCCACCGCCAGCAATCGAGAAGGCATCTGAGTGGGCAATAGCCGAAGACATCATCTTGGTGCCGCCGGCGAATTGATCGTGTTCGAATACGCCGACCGGGCCATTCCAGATGATCGTACCAGCATGGGCGATGATGTCCGATAGACGGGCAGCAGTTTTAGGACCGACATCCAGAATGCGGTCATGGGCAGCCACTTCTTCTACGGGGATCTTGTTGGCGCGGGCCAGTGCCGAGACTTCGTCAGCGACCACCACATCGACCGGCAGCGGGACTTCGGCGCCACGGGCTTTCATCATATCCATGATAGCCTGGGCTTCCTTCACCAGTTCCGGTTCAGCCAGCGATTCACCAATGCGGTGCCCCGAAGCCAGCAGGAAGGTATTGGCGATACCGCCGCCCACGATGAGTTGGTCGACCTTTTCGGCCAGTGATTTGAGAATCACGAGCTTCGACGAGACTTTGGCGCCACCGACGATAGCAACCAGTGGGCGTGCGGGGTTTTCGATGGCTTTTGCTAACGCATCGATTTCACCACCCATCAGCATGCCTGCGCAGGCCACCGGGGCAAAGCGAGCAATGCCGTGCGTGGTAGCTTCAGCACGGTGTGCTGTACCGAAGGCATCATTCACGTAGACATCACAGAGTTTGGCCATTTTCTGAGCCAGCGCTTCGTTGTCCTTTTTCTCGCCTTTGTTGCAACGGCAGTTTTCCAGCAGGACGACTTCGCCCGGTTTGACTTCAAAGCCACCGTCGACCCAGTTCTGGATCAGACGGACAGGTTTGTTAAGCAGCTGGCCGAGGCGTACAGCCACCGGCATCAGGGTGTCATCAGCTTTGACTTCGCCTTCGGTCGGACGCCCCAAGTGCGAGGTGACCATCACGGCGGCACCGTTATCCAGGCAGTACTTGATCGATGGGATCGAGGAGCGGATACGGGTGTCTTCGGTAATGTTGCCGGCATCGTCCTGCGGGACGTTGAGGTCGGCACGGATGAAAACGCGTTTGCCGCGCACATCGACATCGGTCAGCTTCTTAACATTCATGATCAGGCTCCGAGGTAGCGGTAATTACTTGGCATTGATCCAGGCGCGGGCAGTGTCCAGCATGCGGCAGCTGTAACCCCACTCGTTGTCGTACCAGGCCAGAACCTTAACCAGTGTCGAACCATCTTCAGCTTGAATTACGCGGGTTTGTGTGGCGTCGAAGGTCGACGAATGCGGATCATGGTTGAAGTCAGACGACACCAGCGGATCGTTGTTCACGGCCAGCACGTTCTTCATCGGGCCGTTGGCAGCAGCCGTCATCAGGCTGTTGATTTCGTCTTTGGTAGTCGGGCGATCGGTGGTGAAGGTCAGGTCGACCAGCGATACGTTGATGGTTGGTACGCGCAGCGCGAAACCATCGAACTTGCCCTTCAGTTGTGGCAGCACCAGACCCACGGCTGCAGCTGCACCGGTCTTGGTCGGGATGATGTTCTGAGCAGCGGCGCGGGCGCGGCGCAGATCCGAGTGACGCACATCCACAGTGACCTGGTCATTGGTGTAGGCATGCACGGTGGTCATCAGGCCGGACTTGATGCCAACGTTGTCCGACAGAATCTTGGCTACCGGGGCTAGACAGTTGGTGGTACACGAGGCGTTCGAAACGACCGTCATGTCACCCTTAAGCACTTCGGTGTTTACACCGAAAACTACCGTGGCATCGACATCGCTACCACCTGGTGCCGAGATTAGGACTCGCTTGGCACCTTGCTCCAGCAGGGCTTGAGCCTTGGCTTTCGAGGTGTAGGCACCGGTACATTCCAGCACCATGTCGACCTTGTGGTCTGCCCAGTTAATGGCCTTTGGGTCTTTGGTCGAGCAGAAGGCAATCTTTTTGCCATCGATGATGATGCAGTCTTCGCCTTCGATTTCCACCGAGGTGCGGAAGCGACCATGCGTGGTGTCGTATTTCAGCAGGTGGGCGTTGGTCTTCAGGTCGCCTGAGGCATTGATGGCGACCAGATTGAATTCTTTCTGCAGGCCCAGCTCATAGATTGCACGCAGTGTGCAGCGACCGATACGACCGAAACCATTAATTGCGACATTGATAGCCATGGTAAATCTCCGTGTATTTAAATATGAGACTGCAGATTAGTTAGAAATCACACCGCGGACGGTGTTAACAACGTTTTCGACGGTGAAGCCGAATTCCTTGAATAGCAAACCGGCGGGGGCCGATTCGCCAAAGCGGGCGATGCCGACAACGGCGCCGTCCAAGCCCACGTATTTGTACCAACCGTCCGGGTGGCCGGCTTCAACCGCAACGCGGGGCAGACCGGCCGGTAGCACCTGGTCGCGCCAGGCTTTATCCTGTTGGTCGAAGGTAGTGGTCGAGGGCATCGACACCACATTGACAGCGACACCAGCTTCGGCCAGGGCAGCTTGTGCATCGAGCGCCAGTTTTACTTCGGAACCGGTGGCGATCAGTACGGCTTTGGCGTTGGCCGCTGCCGAAACCACATAACCACCACGGGCAATGTCAGCGGCGGCCGTTTTATTGGCAACTGGCGGCAGATTCTGGCGCGAGAGCAGCAGAGCCGTTGGGCCTTCGTTGTTTTCAATACCCTTGACCCAGGCGATGGCCGTTTCGGTGGCATCGGCTGGGCGCCAGACATCCAGATTCGGAATGAGGCGCAGCGAAGCCGCGTGTTCTACCGGTTGGTGGGTCGGACCATCTTCACCCAGACCGATCGAGTCGTGGGTGTAAACCATGATCTGACGCACCTTCATCAGCGCCGCCATGCGGATGGCGTTACGGGCGTAATCCGAGAACACCATGAAAGTAGCGGTGTAGGGAATAAAACCACTGGCCAGTTCAATACCATTGGCGATGGCCGTCATGCCGAATTCACGCACACCGTAGAACAGGTAGTTACCGCCATCGTTGGCAGTGACCCCCTTGGCGCCCTTCCACCAGGTCAGGTTGGAGCCGGCCAGATCGGCCGAGCCACCCAGCAGTTCCGGCAGATTCGGGGCGAGTGCCTCGATGGCCAGTTGTGATGCTTTACGCGTGGCGATGGTTTCAGCTTTTGCCTGTGTGGCGGCAATAAAATCAGCCGAGGTTTTGCTCCAGTTTGCCGGCAGTTTGCCCGACAGACGGCGAGTGAACTCACTTGCTTCAGCCGGGAAAGCTTTGGTATAGGCAGTGAAGGTTTTGTCCCAGCTGGATTCGCGCTCGGCGCCGGCCGCACGTGCATTCCAGGCGGCATACACATTGGCAGGGATTTCAAATGCGGCGTGCGTCCAGCCAATGGCGGTGCGTGTTGCCGTGATTTCATCGGCACCCAGCGGTGCGCCATGCACATCGGCCGAATTGGCCTTGTTTGGCGAGCCCATGCCGATGGCAGTGCGGCAGCAAATCAGTGTTGGGCGTGATGTGTCAGCTTTGGCAGCCTTGATGGCCGCATCGAGTGCAGCGGCATCATGGCCGTTGACATTGGGGATGACCTGCCAGCCGTAGGCGGCAAAGCGGCCCGGTGTGTCATCGGTAAACCAGCCTTCAACCTGGCCGTCGATGGAAATACCATTGTCGTCCCAGAAGGCGATCAGTTTGCCTAAGCCGAGTGTCCCAGCCAGCGAGCAGGCTTCATGCGAAACGCCTTCCATCAGGCAGCCGTCGCCCATGAAGGCATAGGTGTAGTGGTTCACGATGCTATGGCCATCTCGGTTGAATTCAGCGGCCAACAGCTTTTCGTTAATCGCCATGCCCACGGCGTTGGCGATGCCCTGGCCCAGCGGGCCGGTGGTGGTTTCAACGCCCGCGGTGTAGCCATATTCCGGGTGGCCCGGTGTGCGGCTGTGCAGCTGACGGAATTGTTTGAGGTCTTCGATGGTGAGGTCGTAGCCGCTCAGGTGGAGCAGGGCGTACAGCAGCATCGAGCCGTGGCCGTTGGAGAGTACGAAGCGGTCACGGTTAGGCCAGGCCGGGTTAGCCGGGTTGTGGCTGAGATGTTGACGCCAGAGGACTTCGGCGATTTCAGCCATGCCGAGCGGCATGCCGGGGTGTCCGGAATTGGCCTGCTGGACAGCGTCCATGGCCAGGGCACGAATCGCGCCCGTCAGTTCGTTATAGGCCGGTGCAGCAGGTGCTGGGCGGGCGGGACGGGATGGTGCGTTGGCGGCAGACAGTGAAGACACGACAGAGGCCCGGCAAAAGACGCAATTATCGGCTAAAACGGGCTTGGCTGCAAAGAATGGACAATAAGTAATTCAGAACGATGGTTAAGTCATGGTTTACCCATGGGCTGCTTTTTAAGGACGGCCCATAACTCAGACGCCTGTGGTTAATCCTTGTGATACGCAGTCACCCGCTCAACCTCATTCTTTGAACCCAGGATCACCGGTACACGTTGGTGCAGGGTGGTGGGTTGGAGATCCAGAATTCGTTCACGGCCCGTCGTTGCAGCGCCGCCGGCCTGTTCAATGAGCATGGCCATCGGGTTGGCCTCGTACAAGAGGCGCAGTTTGCCGCCTTGCTTGGCCATTTTGGCGTCCATCGGATACATAAACAGGCCGCCACGCATCAGAATGCGGTGCACATCGGCCACCATCGAAGCGACCCAGCGCATATTGAAATCTTCGCCGCGAGTGCCTTCTTTACCCGCCAGAAGCTCAGAAACGTAGCGCTGTACCGGCGCTTCCCAATGACGCTGGTTCGACATGTTGATGGCAAATTCTCGGGTGTCGGCCGGAATCGTGAGGTTTTCCTGAGTCAGGCGGAAGGTACCGACTTCGCGGTCCAGCGTAAATACATGGGTGCCATGGCCAAAGGTCAGTACCAGTTGGGTATTCGGGCCATAGACGGCATAACCAGCGGCAACCTGTGTGCAGCCCTTTTGCAGGAAGGCATCGCCATTGGCGCACTCAATGCCTTCTGGCGCGCGCAGCACCGAAAAAATCGTGCCGACAGAAACATTCACATCAATATTAGAGGAACCATCGAGCGGGTCGAAGACCAGCAAGTATTCGCCTTTCGGGTAGCGATTCGGGATGCAGAAGGGCAGATCCATTTCTTCTGATGCCATGGCTGCAAGATGGCCACCCCATTCATTCGCATCTAGCAGAATTTCATTGGAAATAACATCCAGCTTTTTCTGGACTTCGCCTTGCACGTTGTCGGTGCCAGCGGTTCCCATGGCATCGCCGAGGTTGCCTTTGCCAATGGCAATGGCAATGGCCTTACAGGCACGGGCGACCACTTCGATCAGTAAGCGAAGATCAGGATCCAGGTTTTTGGATTCGCGTTGTTGTTCGATTAGAAAGCGGGAGAGTGGGATGCGCATAATAGGATTTCGCTAATTAAATAGGATTGGCTGAGATTGTACTGGGTTCAACCTACTTGATCACGTAACCATTGCTGCCAAGTGGTCCAAACGCCAGGTGCGGCGGCGGCATAGCCTGTGGGGCTTAAGGCTGAGGCGTGTTGCGAAAGCCCTAGCACGTGAGCGAGTTTGTCGCTGTACCCCCCGGCCTCAGAAAGAATGAGGCGGCCTGCGGCGGCATCCCAGGGCATTTGCCCGCCGTGAACATACGCGTTTAATTGACTGGAGGCGAGCGCACACCACTCGAGCGTGCTGGCGCCTAGGCTGCGCCAGCCGCGCCATGGGGCTGTTTGCTGATCTTCGCGCGCAATACCGGCAGGGGAAATATGAGCGATCTGCTGTCGCAACTGGGCCGGAAGATAGGTCATGTCGACACCGACAACGCAATCTTTGAGGCGCAGTGGTTCTTGGCCGAGTGTCAGACGTTTGCCATTACAGAAGCTGCCACCACCCAGAGAGGCATGCCAGTTTTGCGCTAAGGCTGGCGCGATAGTTGCGCCCAATACGGTGGTGCCTTTGTGAACCAGTGCAACAGAAATAGCGAACCAGGGGAGTCCGTGGGCAAAGTTAGTGGTGCCATCAATAGGATCGGCAATCCAGAGCGGTGTTTTGCCACTCTGGCCATCTTGCCAAAGCTGTCGTTGAGTTTCTGCAGGCATTTCTTCACCGAGCAGGGGCGCGGGAAAGATCTCAGACAAAATGTGGGGCAAGGCGTTTTGTACTGCCAGATCGGCATCGCTCAGTAGAGAGCCATCGGCTTTGGTGCTAACCCGAGCATGCGCGAAGCGCGGCAGGACTTCTTGGCTGGCCAATCTTTCTAGCGCTTGGTTTAGTTCAATAGCGCAGGTAGCCCACAGGGCTGTTTCTGAGATCAATGGAGCGGACATGCGCTCTATAATAGCAACCATGGTGATTCCTCGTTTTTATGTACCCGAGACACTGACCGTTGGTCAGCGGGTTTCTCTGCCTGAAGCTGTAGCCAATCATGCGGTGCGTGTATTGAGACTTCAGCCGGGAGATGCGCTGGTCCTTTTTAATGGAGAAGGCGGCGCTTATGCCGGGCATTTGCTAGAGCGTGAGCAGATCGCAAAAGAGGCGTCATCAAAAAAACAGCGAGATTATCGGCGTGGCCGTCAGACCGAAGCCGACGTGCTTTTAGACGAATTTCAGCCGGATGATCGTGCGAGCAACCTGCGAATCACTCTATGGCAGGGTGTGTCGGCAGCGGAGCGTATGGATTACACCTGGCAAAAGTCTGTTGAATTGGGCGTGCATCGGTGCGTGCCCATCGAAACGCGTCGTTGTGTCATCCGGTTGGATGCAGTACGTGCCGAAAAGCGTCAAGTGCACTGGCAGGGTGTGATCGTGTCGGCTGCCGAGCAATGCGGTCTGAACCGATTGCCAGAATTGGTGCCGGTGCAGACTTTAGCGCAGGCTTTGGCGCACCCGGTTGGCTTGGGTGTTCGCGTGATGCTGGATCCAGATGCCACTGAAAGTTTTCCAGTGTGGCTCGAGCAGCAGCGGGGATTAACAGATCTGACGATCCTGATTGGCCCTGAAGGCGGATTTGTGCCTGAAGAAATTGCTGCCGCTGAAGCGGCTGGATTTCTGTGCTTCCGATTGGGGCCACGGGTTTTCAGAACAGAAACCGCAGGGCCGGTTGCGCTTGCAGTAACTCAGGCAATAGCCGGTGATCTGCGCTAATGTGTGGTAATATTGGCCGCTTGAATTCTGCTGGCGGAGAGTGCCGTGCCTGATCCAAATTTCGTTGCCTGGTTCCGTTCGGTTGCGCCCTATATTAATAGCTTCCGAGGGAAGACCTTTGTCATTGCCGTTGGTGGCAAGGCAATCAGTGGTCCGTTAGCCAAAACTTTTGCCTATGACATTAATTTGCTGGCCAGTCTGGGTATTCGACTGGTCGTTGTACATGGTGCGCGCCCGCAAATTGAAGAAGAGTTACGAGACCGTGGGTTGCCCTCGGTCTTTCATGGCAACTATCGCGTGACGGATGCCGACACGCTGGATTGTGTCCTGCATGCCGTGGGTAGCGTGTATCTCGAAATTGAAGCGCTGCTTTCTCAAGGGCTGCCCAATACGCCGATGGCCGGTAATACCATGCGGGTGATTAGCGGTAACTTCCTGACGGCGCGACCGATGGGTGTGATCGACGGGGTCGACATGCAGTATGCGGGCGTGGTTCGCAAAGTGGATGTTGAAGGTATTCGGGCCCAGCACTCTCTGGGTAATATCGTCCTGCAATCCTGCCAGGGGCCAAGTCCCTCGGGTGAGATTTTTAATCTCGCGATGGAAGAAGTAGCGGAAGCCGTTGCGATCGCCCTGCGTGCCGATAAACTGATTTATATCGGTGACACGGCCGGTGCTCTGGAAGAAGATGGCTCACTGATTGATGAACTGACAACCGATGCCGCCGATCAGCTGCTTAAGCGCGGCACCTGGCTGTCACCTGATATGCGCCGCTTCCTGCCGTGTTCTATCCGGGCGAGTCGGGCCGGTGTCAGCCGTGTGCATCTCGTTGGTTATGATGACGAAGGTTCGATGATTCTTGAGCTGTTCACGC
Organism: Pseudomonadota bacterium; assembly: GCA_039805865.1. Lineage (GTDB taxonomy): Bacteria > Pseudomonadota > Gammaproteobacteria > Burkholderiales > Rhodocyclaceae > Fluviibacter. The sequence goes on from JBDLTI010000018.1 coordinate 35,631, forward strand.
ACGATGGCGTTGGCACGATTGTGACCCGTGATTCGCTGGATCGCCTGCGCGATGCAAGGCCAGATGATATTGCCGGCCTACTGGGGATTATTGAACCCCTGGAGCAGGATGGCACCCTGGTGCACCGACCCAGAGAACGAATCGAACAGGAAGTGAGCCAGTTTACGGTGCTGGAGCACGACAATGTGATTGTCGGCTGTGCTGCGTTATATGTGCTGGATACGGAAAATGCTGAATTAGCTTGCTTGGCCGTGGACAATGAACATCGGGAGTGGGGCTATGGTGAACGGCTCATGCAGGCGATTGAAGCGCGTGCCCGTGCACAAAGTATTCGTCGTCTCTATGTGCTGACCACCCGTACAGCACACTGGTTCATAGAGCGGGGTTATAAACCCGCCAAGGTAGAAGATTTGCCTGATCGTAAACGCGAAATGTACAACTATCAGCGCAACTCCAAAGTGTTTGTAAAAAACCTCTAATAACGTCACCTCAGGGAATAAGACTATGGCGCGTAACGTTCAATGCATCAAGCTGGGCAAAGAAGCCGAAGGGCTGGACTTTCCACCGGTACCCGGAGCCTTGGGTCAGAAGTTGATGGCTTCGGTTTCTAAAGAAGCCTGGCAGCAGTGGGTCAAGCTGCAGACAATGATCATTAATGAGAACCGGCTAAATCTGTCAGATTTGCGTCATCGTGACTATTTGCGTGAGCAATGTGAGAAGCATTTCTTCGGAGAAGGCGCTGATCAGGTTGAAGGTTTCTCGCCACCCAAAGCTTAATGTTTGCTCGCACCTCCGTGGCGCGATGACAATAAAAAAGGGGTCTGGTTTTCCAGACCCCTTTTGCTTTAGCTGTATGTGGTGGGTTAGGAGCGCACGCGGGTTTCTACCCCGTTGATTGTGCCAAGCAATAGCACATCGGCACCTCGCCGTGCGAATAGACCGTTAGTGACTGTGCCGACAATCTGATTGAGTGCAGATTCAAATGCAACCGGGTCTGTAATCGTTAGGCCGGAAACATCAAGGATGTGATTGCCGTTGTCTGTCACGAAATCTTTACGGAGCACCGGGTTGCCACCGAGTTTGTGCAGTGCGCGTGCTACCTGAGCCGAAGCCATAGGAATGACTTCTATCGGAAGCGGAAACCGTCCCAGGACAGAAACACATTTCGATGCATCGGCGATACAAACGAAGACTTCGGCGACATCCGCAATAATTTTTTCACGAGTGAGTGCACCACCCCCACCTTTGATCATGGCAAATGATTGATCGATCTCATCGGCGCCATCGACATAAATGGGCATAACGTCGATGTTATTCAGGCTGACCAGCGGTATACCAATTTCTGTTAGTTTCCGCGCAGTCGTTTCCGAGCTCGCTATAGCGCCGCGAATTTTATCCTTGATAGGCACAAGTGCCTCAATGAAAAGATTTGCTGTCGAACCCGTGCCAACACCAAGAATGGCGCCGGTTTGAAGGTTTTCAGCAACATAATTTGCGGCGGCAAGCGCGACAGATTTTTTCAGTTGGTTTTGTTGTTCTGGTGTCATCTGATTTCCTGGGGCGACTTAAAAAAACGTTTGCACATTATCCGCTTTAATCGCTCTTATAAATTTTTGTAGTGAGCGATGATGGAAAATCTTTCAAAGAAGCGCAT
>JBDLTI010000019.1:0-36471 GCA_039805865.1 Pseudomonadota bacterium
GGGGCGTTCATACGAAACTCCTTAACTACGGCGTTTTTGATCCATGATCCGCAAGACCATGGGTGTGAAGATCATTTGCATGGCCAGTCCCATTTTTCCCCCGGGAACGACCAGCGTATTGGGGCGTGTCAGGATCGAGTCATGAAGAATCGATAGGAGATACTGAAAATCAATGCCCTTGGGGTTGGCGAACCGGATAACCACCATGCTTTCATCTGCCGTTGGAATCTCACGAGCAATAAAAGGGTTCGAGGTGTCTACGACAGGTACGCGCTGGAAGTTCACATTGGTTCGTGAGAATTGAGGGCATATGTGCGTTACATAGTCCGGCATTCGACGCAGGATCGTATCAATGACAGCTTCCTGGGAGTAACCACGTAATTTCTGATCGCGGTGCAGCTTCTGGATCCATTCGAGATTGATGGTGGGTACAACGCCCACGCAGAGGTCGACATGTTTTGACACGTCAATTTGGTCATCTGCATAAGCACCATGCAGACCTTCGTAGAACATCAGATCCGTACCCTCGGGAATATCCTGCCACGGGGTAAATGTTCCCGGGTCCTGTTTCCATGGTTCGGCTTCGCCGGCGTCATGAAGATATTTTCTAAACTGTCCCGCACCACTTTGACCATAGGTTTTGAACAAAGTCTCAAGCTCGGCCAGGAGATTGGCCCCGGGTCCGAAGTGACTGAAATTACGATTACCTGCGGCCTCTTCGTCTTTCATCTTGGCGCGCATGCTCAGACGATCATAACGATGGAACGAATCACCCTCAATGACCTGCGCATTAAGACCTTCGCGCCGAAAAATATGCTGAAAGCTTTGCATGACGGTGCTGGTGCCTGCACCGGAAGAGCCGGTGATGGCAATGATGGGATGTTTTACGGACATGAAAAACTCCTGGTCAAGGCGGTTAGTTAAAATCTAGTCTCTGAAGAGCGAACGATCAGAAAAGAGGGGTGAGACAAAGTCGCTATCCGTGCCGTTGTCGAATTCTTGGTGATAGCGTTCAAGACGTTCGACTTCGCTTTTTGAGCCGAGAATAACGGGTACACGCTGGTGAAGTGCATCGGGTTTGATATCGCCAATCTGTTGGCGCCCTGTGCTTGCTCTGCCACCCGCCTGCTCGACCAGCATGGCCATCGGGTTTGCTTCATACAAGAGGCGTAGACGCCCCGGCTTACCGGGATCCTTGTTATCTTTCGGGTACATGAAAATGCCACCCCGGATCAGAATGCGGTGCACTTCGGCAACAAACGATGCGATCCAGCGCATGTTGAAGTCTGACCCGCGAACACCGGTTTTGCCGGCACGGCACTCGTTAATGTAGCGCTGAACGGGGGGCTCCCAGAATCGTTCGTTTGATGTGTTGATCGCAAATTCGCGTGTCTCCTCAGGTACCCGGATATCTGGGTGGGTGAGAATGAAGTTTCCACTTTCGCGATCCAATGTAAAACCGTGGGTCCCGTTGCCTACGGTTAGCACGAGCATGGTTGATGGGCCGTAGATGGCATATCCTGCGGCCACTTGCTGCTTGCCATTCTGGTAATAGTCATTGTCAGCGGTATCATGCGCCCCCTCTTTAACCAGAACCGAGAATATGGTCCCGACTGACACGTTCACATCACTGTTCGATGAGCCATCCAATGGGTCAAAAACAAGAAGATAACGGCCTTTGGGATAGCCTTCGGGAATAGGGTAGGATTCGTCGAGTTCTTCTGAAGCCATGCCGGCCAGTTGGCCACCCCACTCACAGTGATGCAACATCGCTTCATTCGTCAGGACATCTAGCTTCTTCTGGACTTCACCTTGAACGTTCGTACTGTCGAGGGCACCCAGGTTCCCCCCTAGGGCACCTTTGGCCACCATACCGGAAATAGTTTTGATCGCTGCTGCCACATCAATCAGCAGTGCGCCCAGATCGGCTCGTTGGTCGCGGGTGTTTTCGATTACGAACTTTGAAAGGGTTGTGCGGCCGAATAGCATAGGTGTCCCCGAAGTGGTTGTGGGTTTGTTTCAGTCACAATAAGTGAAGTTTTGATTAAGCGATATTCAGAAATTCTGAAGCAATTGTTCAGCTATCACTTAATAAACAATGTCTGAATCCAGCTTCAATATTTCTGACTGTGCTTTTTATCCGGTCTTTTCTATATTGAGTGGATGAACAAGACATCTGCCTGGATTTTTGACGTTGATGGCACGCTGGCTGACACTGAGCGTGAAGGTCATTTGCCCGCTTTCAATGAGGCTTTCAAGGTGGCTGGGCTGAATTGGCATTGGTCGCCTGAACTTTATGGCGCATTGCTTGCCGTCACGGGGGGTAAGGAGCGTATGCGGTTTTATGCAAAAGACCACGACCCTGACTTCCTGAAGCGTGCCGATGCAGACGCTATGATCAAGGCGATCCACGAAGAAAAGACCCGTTCTTATGTACAGCGGATATCCAGCGGTGAAATACCATTGCGCCCCGGAGTCCTTGATATGCTTCAGGCGGGTCGACAAGCCGGGATACGACTGGCGATTGCAACCACGACGACCGCTGAAAACGTCGATGCCCTACTTAAATCCGTGATGCCAGTTGGGGCTGACTGCTGGTTTGAAGTGATTGGCGCAGGCGATGTTGTGCCCAGGAAGAAGCCTGCACCGGATATCTATCTGTGGGTTCTGGACCGGCTTGGACTCGAACCTGAGTCGTGTCTGGCCATCGAAGATTCTGAAAATGGTCTCCAAGCCAGCCTGGCTGCAGGATTGCCGACTATAGTGACCGTAAATGACTACACGCGGGGTCAAGACTTTACGGGGGCGCTACGGGTTGTCGACTCGATGGCATTGATCAGACCCGCTGACTTTTGTTAAGTCTATGCTTAACTTAAAATAAAAAAACGTGAATTTCACTTAATCCAATGTTTCACTATGATGTTTCTGTCGTCAACTATTCATCACTGTTCACCCAAGGAGTAAGGTCATGGATCAATCGAATCGTTATGCTGATCTCTCGTTAAAGGAAGAAGATCTGATCGCCGGAGGGAAGCATATCCTCGTGGCCTACAAAATGAAGCCTAAGGCGGGACATGGTTATCTGGAGGCGGCTGCCCACTTTGCGGCCGAATCCTCCACCGGTACCAATGTTGAAGTGTCTACGACCGATGAATTCACCAAGGGTGTGGATGCGTTGGTGTATATGATTGATGAGGCCACCGAGGAAATGCGGATTGCCTATCCGATTGATCTGTTCGATCGGAACATCACCGATGGCCGCATGATGATTGTTTCGTTCCTGACGCTGGTCATCGGAAACAACCAAGGCATGGGTGATATCGAACATGCCAAGATGTATGACTTCTATATGCCGCGTCGTGCTATTGAATTGTTTGATGGCCCTTCGAAAGATATTTCTGATCTGTGGAGAATTCTGGGTCGCCCAGTTAAAGACGGGGGCTACATTGCAGGGACTATTATCAAGCCGAAGTTGGGCCTGCGTCCGGAACCGTTTGCCAAAGCCGCGTATCAGTTCTGGCTTGGCGGTGACTTCATCAAGAATGATGAGCCTCAGGGCAATCAGACTTTTGCACCGATGAAGAAGGTCATCCCCCTAGTCTATGATGCAATGAAGCGCGCGATGGATGAAACGGGTGAGGCAAAAATATTTTCGGCAAACATTACTGCCGATGATCATTACGAGATGGTTGCCCGCGGTAACTATATCCTTGAGCAGTTCGGACCCGATGCCGATAAGGTCGCATTCCTGGTTGATGGCTATGTGGGCGGTCCGGGCATGATTACGACCGCGCGTCGTCACTTCCCCAATCAGTATCTCCACTATCACCGTGCAGGCCACGGCGCCGTCACATCACCATCGGCAAAACGTGGCTATACAGCCTATGTGCTGGCTAAAATGAGTCGTTTGCAGGGTGCTTCAGGTATTCACGTAGGAACCATGGGCTTTGGCAAAATGGAAGGCGATGCGGATGATCGTGCCATTGCCTACATCATTGAGCGTGATAGCTACACGGGTCCTGCATACCATCAGGAATGGTATGGCATGCGTCCGACAACGCCGATTATTTCGGGGGGTATGAATGCACTCCGCTTACCCGGCTTCTTCGAAAACCTGGGGCACGGTAACGTGATCAATACGGCAGGTGGTGGTTCTTACGGTCATATTGATAGCCCGGCTGCAGGAGCCAAGTCGTTGCGTCAAGCCTACGAATGCTGGAAGGCCGGTGCAGATCCGATTCAGTGGGCTAAGGAGCACAAGGAGTTTGCGCGTGCATTCGAGTCATTCCCGAAAGATGCTGATAGTATTTATCCGGGATGGCGAGACAAGATTGGTTCGCATAAGTAACCTGCATTACTCTAGAAAGCCTCGCCCCGCGAGGCTTTCTTTTTTCTAGATCAAAGCTCAGTCAATGGATGAGACGATGACAAATCAGGATCAGTACCGCGTCAAACAAGAACCTTTCTACCAACCGATCGGTAATGAAGTTGCCTTATTTGAGGCAGCCTGGAAAGCCCGCTTACCGGTGATGGTTAAAGGGCCTACAGGCTGTGGTAAATCACGTTTTGTCGAGCACATGGCATGGAAGCTGGGTAGGCCTCTGGTAACCGTGGCGTGTAACGAGGATATGACGGCATCGGATCTCGTAGGCCGGTATTTGTTGGATGCCAATGGAACACGCTGGCTGGATGGGCCGCTGACCACTGCGGCTCGCATTGGGGCGATCTGCTATCTGGATGAAGTGGTCGAGGCACGACAGGATACGACAGTCGTCATTCACCCTTTAACAGACCACCGTCGAACATTGCCACTCGATAAATGTGGGGAACTGGTTGAGGCGCATCCGGATTTCCAGTTGGTGATTTCCTATAATCCGGGCTATCAGTCACTAATGAAAGACCTTAAGCAATCTACTAAGCAGCGCTTCACCGGGTTTGATTTCGATTACCCCTCGGAAGCCCTGGAAACCAGCATCGTTGCCAGGGAAACCGGCCTGGATGAGGGTGTCGTCAAAGGGTTGGTCAAGGTGGCGCATGCCGGACGTGCTTTGAAGGGGCACGGACTGGATGAAGGTATTTCAACTCGCTTGGTTGTTTATGCTGCAAAAATGATTGTTCAGGGTGTCGCAGCATCAGATGCGTGTCGAATGGCCATGGTCCGACCCATCACAGATGATGCTGACATCCGGGTAACGCTCGATAATGCCATTGATATGATTTTTGGCTAATCCCCGTTTTTGATGTTTTGGCGCTGACATCATGACCACAGGATTACGTCCAATCGCGGATGCCCGAAGCCGGGCGTTTGATGATCCGCGTGTGCAAACGGCGTGGCAGACGTTGGATTGTGGATTTGGCTCGGTGGCCGATGTGTTCACCGAGTGTTATAACGAGGCCAGCAGGCAGCTTGATCCTATGCAGTTGGCGGCATACGTTCAGGCTGCCCGCAAGCTTGGTAAGCTAGGACGCGGTGCAGAGCCCTTGCTCATGTTTCTTGAAGAGTGGCCTGCGATTGTTATTGCCGCACCAGGTGATCACGATAATTTACTCTCACAAGTGATGCATGCGATTGACCAGATGCATCAATCTCCCAATAGTCGCGCCATCACAGGCTTTCTACAGACTTTAGCGCCGGTTTCCCGAAAGTTGCGTGCAGCCTCCCAGATAGAAAGCTATATTGGGATCGGGCTAGATCTGATGCAACGAACCTCGGGCTCAATTCACGGTCGTCAGACAACATTTCCAAGTCCTGGATTGCCATGCTTCTTCGCGCAGGCACCCCGTCTGATTAGCCTGTTATCCCCAGAGGGCCTCAAACGTTGGGTTGACTTTGGTGTTGTCAGCCACTTTAACCATCCGGAGCGGCAGGAAGCTTATTTCAACCTGCTATCACCCGACTCTCTGGCGGTTCTGCAGCGGGAGCGTCACGGAACACTATTTGTGGATGTTGAGCGCAGGTTAGATCTCTATCTGCGCGCCCTTTGGCAAGCGTCTGATCAGATGGTGCCTTATTCAACAATGAGCTCGGCATCATTTGCGCAAGTGATGGCCCCTTATTACGACGATCTGGGCTACCGCATTCCCGATGTTTATGATGATCTCTCAGTGCCAATGGGTGTGTGTTCAGCAGAGGATCGGTATCGGGCTGTTCTGGCCCACATGGTGGGGCATAAACGCTGGAGTGTGCAGCTGGTTGCCGATAATTGGAGTCCATTCCAGCGGATGGCTGTCGAGATTTTCGAGGACAGTCGAGTTGATCGTCTTCTGGTACGTGAATATCCCGGTTTGCATAAAGTATTGCTGGCGATTCATCCCCAGCCTCTTGAAGCGGCTTGCGACTCAGACACGATGTCTTGTTTGAGACATCGGCTCACCTTGATTTCCAGAGCCTGTCTCGATCCGAAGCATACCTATCGGAACCCCGAATTGTTAGACTTCGTCAGTCAGTTTAACGAAGCGATGACTCATGGAGCCTCGACCACCAGCAATATTGCCAAGCTCGCCCTTGCGTATGTCGCAAAGACCCGTCGTCAAAGCGATCAATATGCCAACGTTTTTTTTGATGATACGGTGGTCAGTTACCGCGATGACAATCGGCATCTCTGGAAATTCATAGAAAACAGTGACGATGAAGATTTCTTCGACGCTGCCAAGCAGCACGCTTCTGAGGGTCTCGATATTCAGGGATTGCCGCCACGGCATTATCCCGAGTGGGATTATGCAACACGGAGTTATCGCCCCGACTGGACCAGCGTTTATGAAGCGCTGCATCCATCGGGGAATAGTGCTGCAATAGATCGACTTCTGGAAAAGCATGCGGCGTTATCAAAGCGGCTTAAACGCTTACTTGATCTGTTAAAGCCGCAGGATAAGGTGCGTATTCGCTATCAGGAAGAGGGGAGTGAACTCGACCTGGATATCGCACTGCGCAGTCTAATTGATTACCGTAGTGGGGTAACACCGGATCCGCGCATCAATATGAGCCACCGAACCTCTGGACGTGATATTTCAGTCCTCTTGCTTGTTGATCAATCGGCGTCCTTGAATCAGCATGTTGCCGCAGGTACAGGGACACAAACGATTCTTGAGTTGAGCCAGGAAGCCGTCGCATTGCTCGCCTGGGTTATGGATGGTTTAGGTGATCCGCTGTGCATCGCTGGCTTTCACTCTAATACGCGGCATGAAATCCGGTATCAGCACATCAAGGGATTCAGCGAGCGATGGGACGACACAGTGAAAGCTCGAGCCGCTGCCATGGCTGCCAGCTATTCAACCCGTATGGGGGCGGCATTAAGACACGCGGGTTATTATTTGAACGCGCGTTCCGCCGATAAAAAGATACTGCTTGTTCTGACAGATGGGGAACCGTCAGACGTGGATGTGGACGATGCCGTTTATCTCAGAGCTGACTCGCGTAAGGCCATCGAAGAACTTTCGGCAAAGGGTATTTCTACGTTCTGTCTCAGTTTGGATCCGAAGGCCGATCAGTATGTGTCGGAAATTTTTGGCAATCGTTGGCGGGTGCTTGACCGGATTGAGCGTCTCCCGGAACAATTGCCGCTGCTCTATCTTAGTCTGACTAAGTAAAAAAATCCCCGCCGGAGCGGGGATTAAATCCAAGCGTGGGACGACGCTTGAACACCAGGTGATCGTTAATACCGAATAGTGCTGAAGATTAAGTCAGCTGCGAGCGCCATTTAATCGAACATCCTATTGAGGGAATCTGGATATTTGGTCCTTCACCAGTTTTGGCAATCCGGACCATGGCATCAAAGAGCTCCCGAGGGACATTCGATGCGGATGTTTCCTTGCGAGACTCATCAAGCCGTCCACGATATTGAAGCTCAAGATGGGCGTTGAATCCGAAAAAATCAGGGGTACAGACAGCGCCATATGCTCGAGCGGTTTCCTGTTTCTCGTCGAGCAGATAAGGAAACGGAAAATCAAGGGCTTGAGCAATCGCCTTCATAGATTCCCATGAGTCTTCAGGGTACTCAGTCGGGTCGTTACTCATAATTGCGACTGCATTGATGCCATAAGATTTGAGTTCGAGACAATCGCGAATAATTCTTTGGCGAACGGCTTTGACGTAAGGACAGTGGTTGCAGATAAACATGACCAAAAGGCCATTCGGACCACGGGTATTCATTAATGTATACCGACGACCATCAACACCTGGTAAATCAAACGCCGGCGCCGGCCAGTCGAACGCACATTCCGGGGTGAGTGTACTTGCCATTGCTGAGCTATGCCGCTGCACGTTCAACTAGGATCTGAATGGCCGGTAATTGTTTACCTTCGAGAAACTCCAGAAAGGCACCGCCACCTGTGGAAATGTAACCTAATTGATCGCCGATACTATACTTGGCAATCGCGGCCAGTGTGTCTCCGCCGCCCGCAACGGTAAAGGCTTCTGAATGCGCAATCGCGGCGGCGAGCATTTTTGTGCCGCCACCGAACTGTTCAATCTCGAAGACCCCTAGTGGTCCGTTCCAGATAATAGTTCCGGCGTTGGCGACGATAGCGCATAGTTGTGCAGCCGTCCTAGGCCCGATATCAAGAATCAGATCATCTGCTTGGACCTGATCCACCATAATTTTATGAGCGCTAGCCTGTGATGAAAATTCTGTCGCGGTGATGACATCGACAGGGATTGGAACCTGCGCACCCCGATCGGTCATTGTTTTCATAATGGATTTGGCTTCTTCGATGAGGCTGGGTTCTGCCAGCGACTTACCAATGGGCATGCCTTGAGCAAGCATGAAGGTGTTTGCAATACCTCCTCCAACGATCAGCTGGTCAACTTTATCTGCTAATGATTTAAGGATGGTCAGTTTTGTTGAGACCTTCGAACCAGCAACAATGGCAACCAGGGGCTTTTTAGGGGCTGTAAATGCCTTGCTCAATGCGTCAAGCTCGGCTGCCATAAGCGGTCCGGCACATGAAATGGACGCATATTTGGCAATGCCATGAGTGGATGCCTCCGCACGGTGTGCTGTACCAAAGGCATCATTCACATAAACATCACACAGTTGGGCCATTTTTTGCGCAAGTAGGTTGTCGTTACTTTTCTCGCCGGGATTTAAACGGCAATTCTCCAGAAGGACAACCTCACCTGGTCGCACAGCTACTGGTTTATTTAACCAGTCACTGATGAGTGGAACGCGGCATCCCAGAAGATCTGAAAGACGCATAGCGACAGGTGCCAGGCTATCTTCCGGAAGAAATTCACCTTCCACAGGTCGGCCTAAATGGGAGCACACCATAACTGCCGCACCACGCGAGAGCGCATCCCGAATGGCCGGTACCGATGCACGAATCCGTGTATCGTCAATGATGACACCGGTATCGTTCTGGGGGACATTGAGATCAGCACGAATAAATACGCGCTTGTCTTTGACGTCGATGTCAGATAATCGCAAGAAATTCATCACATTCCCTCGAAGTAACCCGTGACATAAGAGATATCTGGAATGACCCGGTCAGGATCTGCCATGGCAATCGGTCTACCGTGGTTATAACCATAGGGAACTGCCCAGCAAACAACGCTAGCTGCGCGTGCAGTTGCCAGGTCTGTCTCAGAGTCACCGATAAAAATTGATTGTCCTGTCATGACATCCAGCTCGTGCAGACAGTGCTCGATCACCCCGGGGTGTGGTTTTTTGACAGCAAGCGTGTCGCCAGAAATCGTCATGTCCATGTATTTATCTAACCCGTGGGCACGGACTATTTTCTGGGTGTATCGGCCTTCTTTATTCGTAATGATGGCTTGTTTGAAACCCTTAGACTTGAGGAGTTCCAGCGTTTCCATAACCTGGGTATAAGGACGGCTGGTTGTCCCTGCGGTTTGCTCGTAAAAATCGGCAAACTTTTTCATGATGCTATCCCAGTGCTGTTGGTCATTGTTTCGACCAGTTGCAGACCAGGCCTGCTGCATCAGAAAACTTGTGCCGTGACCAATCCAGCGTCTGATTTCGACCTCATCAACACTGCCATGCTCGAAATGCTTCAGAGTCAGATTGACAGCCTGGGTGATCTCTTGGGCGGTATCAAGAAGCGTGCCATCCAGATCATACATAACGAGTGCCATACATAACTCCAAATAGCTTTTAAGGAGGCACCATTAATCCAACCAGAGTTCGGTGCAGTTCAGCCTAAAGATTAGGTTGATGTATGGATAAGGTAAATTCAGATATATTTATCGTGTGTTAAGGTATTGCTGATTTATGCGTAAACGCATAGAAAGTTCTTAGCCTTATTATGAAAGAGCGCACCCCATGAATTTAATTCGTTCCTTGACGCTACGACAGCTGCAGATATTTGTAGCAGCCGCCAAGAACCTGAGCTTTGCGCGAACTGCGGAAGCGTTGCACTTAACGCCTCCGGCAGTTTCTATGCAGTTGAAGCAGCTCGAAGAAAATATCGGGTTGCCACTGTTCGAGAGAAGTGGCCGAGAAGTTCGTTTAACCGCTGCAGGAGGGCTTTTTGTACACCATGCAGCGCGAATTCTTGGGGAAATCAAAGACACCGAATTTAGCTTACAAAGCTTGCTGGATGCAGAAACGGGGCAGATCACTGTAGGCATGGTGAGTACGGCCAAGTATTTTATGCCGCGGATGCTGGCAGGCTATTCACGTGAGAATCAGGGTGTTGAAGTACAGTTCATGGTCGGCAACCGAGAGGTTATTCTTCAGAAGCTCGTCGATAACGAATTGGATCTGGCGATCATGGGTCGTATGCCATCAGAGGTCGATGCCACAAGTTTACCGATGGCAGTTCATCCCTATGTGATCGTTGCACCACCGGATCACCCCTTGGGTTCAGCAAAGTCCTTTGATCTTCAGGAGCTCAGAGGAGAAACATTTCTTTTGCGCGAAGAAGGGTCAGGGTCAAGGCGGGTGGCTGAGGAAATGTTCAAAAATCATCTTTTCACCCCAGCAAAAACATTAAGTTTAGGGAGCAATGAAACCATCAAGCAGGCCGTGATGGCAGGTATGGGCGTTAGTCTGATTTCCTTGCACACGTTGATGCTTGAGCTTAAGACAGGCGCCTTGCAAATACTGGATGTTCAAGGAACGCCTATTGAGCGTAAGTGGTATCTGGTGCACATGAATGGCAAACGTCTACTGCCATCAGGTCAGCGTTTCAAAACCTATCTTCTTGAAAACGCTGAGTTAACGCTCAACACCTGATCGGTGTCTAACGGATCAGGCTTTTCTGAAGCTATTGCGAATTTTTCGAGTCATCATGGCAACCGCCAGAAGTACCAGCGGTGTCGCGATACCCGTTGCCAGCTCAACATCGTGCAGGATGCCCATAGTTTTCATTGCTTTGAAAACATAGGAAGCCAGTCCGATCCCGTAGTAACTGATCGCGACAATAGAAAGCCCTTCAACGGCCTGCTGTAAATGAAGTTGATGCTTGGAGCGTTCTTCCATCGACGCCAGAAGTTTGGAGTTTTGTTCTTCGCGAGCAATCTCTACACGGGTCTGCAGCAGTTGACTGATGCGTGAGACGCGGTGAGAGGTTTCGCGAATGCGCAGTGAAAACGTGCTGCAGGTTTTCATGGCGGGAACCAGACGACGTTCCATGAATTCACCAAAGCCTTGAATGCCAGAAATATTGATTTCCTGAAGGTCCGTAATTCGACGTTGTACCAATTGGAAATATGCTTCGCTGGCCGAAAGTCGAAATTGTGTCCTGGAGGATAGTGCCTCGATGGCCGATGAGATGCCAGAGATTCTCTGCTGTAGTTCGAGATCGCGAGATTGTTCAGTCAATAAACTCTCGGCCGGGGTGGCAAGAAGCTTGCTCACTTCAATCAGTGCCTTTTCCTGCTGGCCAAGCACGGGAAATGATTCTTGGACCTCTGGCAGGGATAGCAAAGCCATCATGCGGTAGGTCTCGATTTCAACGAGCGCTTGAAGAATGCGGCCTGCTTGTCTCGAACCCATGCTCTTGTTAAGAAATACGAGTTTTGAGCGGCCATTGCCATCAATTCGGAAGTCTGTGAAAGCTGCACCGGCACCATGAGCAACTTCACTGCCGATGAGTGTGTTCTGGTTAAAGCGGGCCGCCATTTCATGCATGGCGGGTATCTGCTGCATGTGGCAAACACGAATATTCAAGGCAACCAATACCTGCCCCGGCAACCTGTGTAGCCATTTATCGAGATTGAAGCAGAATTCGGCAGGTTGGGAGAGATCGCTGGATTCAGTTTGCTGAAAGAACCACCAGGATGAAAACTCACCATGGCGTTCATACTTCACCCGAAACCTCAGGCCTTCCGGAGCGCCCTGGCATACATCACTATTCACAGCCACATCAAATTCAATGTTGTTACCTTGCAGGGTGGGGCATGAATCACCGCCTAGTGAATCGCATAGATCCCGAATAATCACTTCTTCCTGTAGTCGCTTGCCGCTCGTATTGACCAGAGCCAGGTAAAGAATGTGTTCGTTGGGCCACAGGCCAACCGGCGGGCGGGCGTGCAGCTCGTCATTGAGACGTAACCGGTCAGGGTAGATTTCGGGCATTCGTGCTTGATTCATAGCCTGCTATATTACAGAATGTAAAAACGATTTTCTATTCTTTGAAAAAGGCTAGTGCACCATACTGTTAGGCGTGCCCGACAGTGTAGTGCGGCTAGTAGTGCTTACAGTGTTTGTGTGCTTCGGGAATGGGCTCGTCATCGTATGAAACCGGACCATGAGAGCACAGCGCATGACCTTGAACCCAGTCGCTGTCACCATCGACGTAGTGTTCCTGCTTCCAGATGGGTGCGCGATGCTTGATCTCTTCAATAATAAAGCGGCAGGCCTTAAACGATTCATCTCGGTGAGGTGAGCTTACGGCAATAAGAATGCTCACCCCGAGAATGTCTAAACGTCCTTTGTAATGCTCAATATAGATGTTTAGTTTTTCGCCCCAGCGCTGGCGTGATTCGGTGGCTAACTCACGAAAGACGTTGAGTGTCAGGTCATCAAATACATCGTATGAAACACCTCTAACGGGCTTGCCGAGGTTCACGTTTCTTACCGTGCCAATAAATAGATCTGCAGCGCCGTGCGCATCATCTGCCACAAAGTCGACGGCTGTCTGAACCTGAATCGGTTGTGTCGCAATAGCAAAATGATCTTTTCCGCTCATGTTAACCCCCACAGACCGGAGGCAGGATCGCAATAGTCACGGACTCAACGATGACATCATCATCCTGGTAGATTTTCTGATTGTTCGCCAAGACGGACTTGCTGAGGAGTTCTTCGTCATTAAACTCTGGATTGAGTTTTCTTAGAGCGTCTTCCAGTGCAGATTTGACCTCTTTGATTTTTGCGTTCTTTTCGATAGATAGTTCAACGGGCTGCGGGTGAAAACGACGGAAAGCCCCAAAAAGCTGTACCGAAATATTTAGTTTGTCTTTAGAAGTCATGAATCACCAGGGTGTTTTGAGCTATACACGCATAATACTGATCGTGTGGCCGTAAAGGCAATGTGGGTTCTATTTAAGAAAAGGCCCGGTAGGCCATTCCCACAGAGACGCAGAATGCAACGATAGCAAAGCCCTGTTGTAACCTGGGTCCTTTGATGTGGTTGCCGATTGATTTGCCACTCAGCATGCCTATCAGCGTTCCTAAGGCGAATGGCATGGCCGTTGGCCAGTTCATTGTGCCGATAAGGCTAGAGCCAATAACGCCCATGATAGAAATGAGTGTAATGACACCGAGTGAAGTGGCTACGATTGATTTTATCGGTAGGTTAGTCGTCTTTTTCAGAACCGGAACAATAACGAAACCGCCACCGACTCCTAACAGACCGGAAAGAAACCCGGCAGTGCTTCCTGCCGCCACCATGGCTCTGAAGCAGGGTAGCGTCCAAACCAGCTTGCCACGGGTTTCATCCAGCAAACAGGGCTGATTCTGGCCGTCATTCACTTGTGCGCCATCAAGCTCTCGCTGCGCCTGGCGGAACATGGTGATTGAGACATAAAGCAGAGTTACAGCAAAAACGATTAATAGGGGCTGGTTAGGTACTTGTTGTGCGACCCATAAACCTACGGGCGATAGCAAAAGCCCAAAGGCCGACATAACAAGCGCAGCCTTGTAGCGCAAGATTCCCGCTCGGAACCCTAGTGCAGCACCAAAGAAAGCGGCGATTGCCACAGCCAGAAGTGCAATAGGAGAAGCTTCTGATACGGATATGCCCAGACCGAAGACGAGAAGGGGTACACCAAGAATGGCACCACCAGCGCCCGTGAGTGCGAGTGTCAGTCCGACAGCCAAACCTAGTGATAAAGTAATTAGGAAGTTAACGTCCATTTTCAAACGGGTTGTGTGGAGTTTAGATGGTGTAAGACGACTTTGTGGCGTTATGTGCTTGATGTTTAAGCTTCTAGGATACGCGACTATTCTGTACAATTAAAAAATTAATATCTTATTGATGGCGAGAACGATTATGAACCCGATTGTAAAAGGTTTCTTCGATCATGATACTTGGACGGTGACTTATGTCATCTATGAAAAGCCCGGTTCGGCATGCGCCATCATTGATTCTGTGCTCGACTATGATCCAAAATCAGGACGCACGTCTACCAAGTCTGCTGATGAGGTGGTTGCTTTCGTCAAGGAGAACCACCTTGAAGTGGCCTGGATTCTCGAAACGCACGCACATGCGGATCATTTGACGGCTGCACCCTATCTAAAAGACAAGCTGGGTGGCAACGTGGCGATTGGCGAGAATATTCGCACAGTACAAAAGGTTTTTAAGACGATATTCAACCTTGAACCTAGCTTCTCAACGGATGGTGTTCAATTTGACCATTTGTTTGCTGATGGGGATGTGTTCCAGATTGGCCATTTAAAAGCCGAGGTGATGTCTCTCCCCGGGCATACGCCAGCGTGCGTTGCCTATCGCATTGGTGATGCCGTTTTTGTGGGCGATACGATTGCCATGCCAGATGTGGGCACGGCTCGTTGCGATTTCCCCGGTGGGGATGCTGCTCAATTGTTTAAGTCAATAAAGAAACTATTGTCATTGCCCGCTGATACCCGTTTGTTCATGTGTCATGACTATCCACCTGGTGGACGTGACGTATGTTTCGAGACAACTGTTGGGAACGAGCGAGCACACAATATTCACGTGAATGATGGCGTTAATGAAGCGAAGTATGTAGAAATGCGTACGGCGCGCGATAAGACCCTAGCCATGCCGGTTCTGATATTACCTTCCGTTCAAGTTAATATCAGGGCTGGAAATTTGCCACCCGCTGAAGAGAACGGCGTTTCTTACTTAAAGATTCCGCTTAACGCGCTGTGATCAAGGTTGTGTCACTTCAGGATGAGTCCCGCAGAGAGTAGTATTCCAAACATAAGGCAGCTCTGAATCGTTTTAGGAATGGCTATCCTAAGTTGTTTAGAAGATGTTGGGTTCAGGAACAGACATCTTAGTGATTGGCTGGCTGGAATAACGGCACTCAGGGCAAGAGCACTGGCCATAGGTAGTGTATTGGTCAACATGCCGTGTGCCAACACAACCAAGGCACTTAAGTAGAGTAGTAAACTGATCCAAGGGCTTATGGCAGCACCAAACAGAACAATGAGCGTACGTTTCCCTGTTGCTGCATCAGCGATCCGATCTGGAATCTGATTTATAAACAGCACGTTGGCGACGAGGATTGAATAAGCAATTCCAGCTAGAAGCGGCGTCAGTGCAAAATGACCCCGTTGCACATAGTCGCTACCCACTACAACCAGGGTCCAGGCGACCATGATTGCAATTTCACCGACGCCTCGACTTTGTAATGCAATAGGCTTTGCAGAATAAGCCCAGCCGGCAAAAAGTCCGCCAAATCCGATGGTGAGCAGCCCGGATCCGCTTTCACTAACAAGATAAGCACCCGCAGGAATCACTATGGCTAGAAGCGAGTATCCGAAGAGTGCAGTTAGCTTTGTGCTCAAAAAGCCATTTTGAATAAAACGGCTGCCGCCCGTGAACGGAAAAATCCGGTCTACATTAGCAGCATCGCAACCACTGATTGCATCGTAGTAATCATTGATGACATTGGCGCCTGCATGTGCAATCAGAGCAAAGATCAGCGTGACTGCTGCCAGCAGTGGTGAGCGAAAGCTTTCGTCAGATTGAGCTGAACAAATTCCCAATAAAACGCCAACCAGAGTTACGGACAGAAAGGCTGGCCGGGTCGCCGCCAAAAGAGTGGCGATAGACATCGCTTATCAGCAAACAGATTAAAGACGGCGAGGGTCTGGGGGGCTACCCACAGTTGTTTTGTGGACAAATATGGCGCGTGAAACTTCTGTTACCCAGACAATCCCGTCACCAAGCTGTCCTGTTTGTGCTACATCAGTGATGCACTCCACAATACGATCAGCAATTTCATCGGGGCAAACAATTTCAATACGGATCTTGCGCGTGAAGTCGGTTAGTTCATCCTTGATGGAAACTGGTGGCCCATGTCGGGAAACCGCTGAACAGCCCTCGGCTTGCGAGATCGTCATTCCTGGAAAGTCCGGCATACTCAATAGGGATTTACGCAGCTGCGGTAACTTATTGGGACGAATGATGGCTTTGATTTCTTTCATGGCGCGATGATTGGGTCAGGCTTCAACGGATTTTTCTTCGAAATAAGGATACAGCACTGGGAGGACCAATAGGGTAAGTGCTGTTGATGAAAGAAGTCCAGAAATGACAACCACAGCCAGTGGTCTGGTTACTTCTGAACCAGGGCCGCTAGAAAAGAGCATTGGAACGAGTGCCAAAAGAGCAACGCTTGCAGTCATCATGACTGGACGGAAGCGATGTTCGCATCCTTCAAAAACCGCCTCACGGGTAGACCAACCCTCATCACGTAGCTGGCGAATGAACGAAACGAGCACGACGCCGTTTAGCACAGCAATCCCCCAAAGGTTAATAAACCCTACGGCTGCCGGAACTGAGAGGTACTCGCCAGAGATAAGCAATCCAAAAATGCCGCCAATCGATGCGAAAGGTAGCACCAGAATAATCAGCGTGGCCATGCGCAATGAATTAAACAGTATGAATAGTAGAAAGAAGATGGCGGCAATGGTGATAGGGATGATGATCATCAGGCGTGCCATGGCACGCTGCATGTTTTCGAATTGGCCTCCCCAGTCCAGGGTGTAGCCTTGTGGAATGGTCAGTTGTTGGGTGATACGTTTCTGGGCTTCGCTGACAAAGCCGCCCAGATCTCGATCTTGTACATTGACGCCAACAACCAATCGACGTTTCCCAGCCTCGCGGGAGATTTGCGATGGGCCGTCCACAAGTTCAACCTTGGCGATATCCTTCAGGGGGATCAGGGCGCCACCCGGCGCTTTCAGAATAATATTTTCAAAGGCTTCGGGAGTTT
Source organism: Pseudomonadota bacterium (assembly GCA_039805865.1). Taxonomy (GTDB): domain Bacteria; phylum Pseudomonadota; class Gammaproteobacteria; order Burkholderiales; family Rhodocyclaceae; genus Fluviibacter. The sequence goes on from JBDLTI010000019.1 coordinate 17,384, forward strand.
CCCGGTAGACCTTTGGATAGCGCAACATCAGAGGGAATCGGCGCTCGCCTTCATAGATCATGGTCGCTTCCCGGCCACCATTGGCAATTTCAATAACGTTATTGACATCTTCCACGTTGAGGCCATAACGCGCAATTGCTTCTCTATCAATATTCAGCGTGAGGTAGTTTTGCCCAGTGACCTGCTCGATACGCAAATCGGTGGCCCCTTCCATGTTGGCTAGAACCCGCCCAATCTGGTTTCCTAGCTTGCGAAGTTCCTGGATATCGTCGCCAAAAATCTTCACGGCTACCTGAGAGCGAACGCCGGACACCATTTCATCGACCCGTGCTGCAATCGGCTGTGATATGGCTGTTTCAACGCCCGGTAGGGCTTTGAGTGCAATGCGTACCTGATCTTCAATCTCGGTTTGGGATAGTTTGCGTTGGCCGCTAGGCTTTAACGAGACAATCGGGTCTGATTCGTTGGGTTGGCCGGGATCAGCAGGTGACTCACCGCGCCCGAGTCGGGAGACGGCTGATTTAACGCCAGGAATCGCAGCTATGCGTTTCATGGCCTCGAATTCCATTTTGACCGATTCTTCCAGTGATATGTTGGCCTGGCGAACGATCACCGGTGTAATAGCGCCTTCCTTCATGATCGGGATAAAAGACTTACCCAGAAATGGAAAAACCAGAAAACTCAGTAGTAACGAAATGGCGGCATAGAAAATCACGCGCTGCGGGTTATGAATCGACCAGATTAGCGCTTTCAGATAGGGCGCCTTGATACGCGCTACAAAAGGCGTGTCATGGTCTGCACCACCCTTGAGAATATAGGAGCAGAGAACCGGAGATAGGGTGAACGAGAGAATCAGTGACAGCGCGAGGGCAATCGCAATGGTTAACGCCAGCGGCGCAAACATTTTGCCTTCCATGCCCTCGAGCGACAGAAGCGGCATGAATACCAGAATAATGATGCCCACACCAAAAAGTACTGGCTTGCCCACTTCGGTGGCAGCATCAAGCGTAATTCGTAGGCGCGACACGCCTTCTTCAGCGCGTTGCCCCAGTCGTGCGAAGGTGTTCTCTACAACGACAACGGAACCATCCACCATAATCCCGATGGCGATAGCTAGCCCGCCTAGCGACATCAGGTTGGCGGATAAGCCATAGTGGTTCATCACCAGGAAGGTGAGTAATGGTGTCAGTAAGAGTGTCGCCGTGACAATAACGGAAGAACGTGCATCGCCCAGATAGACATACAAAACGATAATAACGAGTAGAACACCTTCGAGTAGTACTTTGACCACATTCGACAGCGCAGCATCCACCAAATCTGTCCGGTCATAGAAAGGCACAATCTGAAGCCCTTCCGGCAGAAGATGGCGTTTGTTGATGTCGGCTACTTTGGCTTTAATGGCGCCAACAACACGCCGGGCATTCTCGCCACGCTGCATCTGGATAATGCCGGCGACGGATTCTGTGACACCATCTTTAACAATAGCGCCTTGCCTCGTTTCTGTACCCATGCGGACGGATGCCACATTGCGTACAAATACCGGCGTGCCATTGACCTCTTTTAATACAATATTGCCGATATCATCGATGTCTTTGATCAGTCCGACGCCGCGGATGAGGTAGCGCTCTTCGTAAACGGGCATCTGGCCGCCACCCGTGTTGGCATTGTTACGGGCAAGGGCGCTGTATACATCCTGAACAGTTAGGTTGTAATGATGTAAACGTTCCGGATTGGCAGATACCTGATATTCACGGGCGTATCCGCCCATCGTATTGATTTCAGCGACGCCGGGTACGCTACGTAGCATGGGCCGGACAATCCAGTCCTGAACAATGCGACGTTCGGTAAGCTCTTCAACCGTCAGCGAACGTTTGCCATCGGCCGGGTGTTCAATCGTATATTGATAGACCTCACCCAGACCGGTTGATACGGGTCCTAGAACCGGCGTGACACCGGGTGGCATGCGACCCATAACTTCAATCAGCCGCTCCAGAACCATTTGCCGGGCAAAGTAGATGTCGGTCTTGTCGGTAAACACCAGCGTAATCACCGCAATACCGTTGCGGTTTAGTGAGCGCATGTCAGTCAGCCCTGGTAGGCCGGTCATTGCGATTTCAATCGGTACCGTAACAAAGCGTTCGACTTCTTCCGGTGACCGGCCAGGTACTTCAGCGGCAATCTGAACCTGAACGTTAGTCACGTCAGGGAATGCGTCTACTGATAAACGATTGATCGCCAGTAGCCCGACAACAAACAGTGCAATGGCCAGAACAACAACGACAATGCGTTGGGCGAGCGCGGCGCGAACGATAGGTTGAATCATGAGCGGTTTATCTGAGATGCATTAACCGCCCGAGAGCCGCTTCTTGCGCTCGGTGTTCAGGTGGTATGCCTGTTGAGTGACAATTAATGTGCCAGGCTCAAGGCCGGACAGTACCGGCCGAACACCATTGGTTTCTGGCCCGAGTTTGACCACGATCAGTTTGTAGTGATTGTCGCCCAGAGCAATGAAGACATGATCATAACCATCTTCTCTAACCACCGCTGCTGCCGGAACTACCGGTCGATCTGTTGGTTTGCCTGAAATGAGTAGCGTTGCCAGCATGCCGGGTTTGATCATGCGGTCTTTGTTGATCAGTACGGTCCGGGCTGGAATTGTCCGAGTTTCGTTGCTGACCAGCGCGCCTACGTAGACAAGATTGCCTTCAAAGTGCTGGTTCGCCAAAGCGGGGATTTCAATCTGCATGGGTTGATCAACGGCCAGGAGTGACGCTTCCTGTTCGGGGACCTGTGCCGTGATCCAGACCTCAGACAGGTCTGCAACCGTAAAGAGGGCATCAGCAGGCTGAACCACTTGTCCCAGAACGATCTTGCGTTCTACAACGGTGCCATCGATGCTGGAAGTCACCGGAGCAATCGAATTCACATTGCCAGTTTTACCAAGAGCCTCGATTTGTTCCGGTAGCATGCCAAGTACACGTAACTGGTCGACCATTGCCCGACGTTCGGCGGAAGTGGTTTCTGCCTCGCTCTGTCGTCTCTGGAGGTCTGCTTTGGCAATGACGTCTTCTCTGAAGAGAATTTTTGCCCGATCATAGGCGCGAGCCGCGAGCTCGTTGGCAGCCCGAGCCTTCAGATAAGCCAGCTGTGTTTGGCCCAACTCCGTGGAGTTGATTCGAGCGAGTACGGTGCCGCGATCAATTTCCTGGCCGGGCAAGGCAAGAATCTCGGTAACGCGACCGGTAACCGTGGCGCCTATACGGGCAACCCGTTGCTCATCGAATTCAACTTTGCCACTGACCCGCAATGTTTCCGAAAAGGGCATCACCTCTACAGGCTTAACATCGATGACCCATTGAGGGCTATCGGGTTCAATCAGATCCTGGCTGAGATCGATAATATCCGGATCGTGGATTGTGGTTTCATTCTGAGACTTGTGGCTATCAGGCATGAGTAGGATCAGCGCAATGAATGTCGCAAAACACCAGAACAGAATGTTGTGTCGGCGTGCCGGTGGAAGGGCGCGCCAACGGCTTACCTGATTCGGTGCCAACCGTTCGAGTAGGGATAATATCGGGTGCCAGAGCCAGTCTCGCAGACGTAACCATAGGCCAGTGGCCAGTGGGAGTAATAGCGGCTTCAGGTTATTCCACAGCGGGTCGATCCACTTGGTCTTTTGTGGTGCCAGCACCCTGGCAAGGTGTTTTTTTTCCTGACGATAGGTTAGGCGGATTCGACGTATGAGTGGTTCGGCGATGACGAGCAAACGCTTAACCAGCTCCAGAACACCTTTTTTGAGGCGCAGAAGGTGTTGTTGAAATTTGTCGGAGGAGGGCGTCATTTCTGTATATATAAGCTCAGAGTTCGGGTAGCTTAGAAGCGCCCTTGTTGGTTTCCTGAATATAAGGTTCTGGCGGCGCATGGGAAATCGATCGTAATCGGTCGATTTCTACAGAAACGGTTGCCAAATCAAAGCGTGCTGCAATCAGTTCGTTGCGAGCCGCTCTGTAGGTGCGTTGGGCATCGAGCCATTCAAGAATGCCGCGTTCACCATAACGATAAGCTGATTCAGCAATCCGTTGAGCGGCGGCGGCCTGGGAGAGCAGTTGTGTTTCGAGCACCCGAACCTGATTGCTGGCAATCTGGTAAAGCTGATAGGTTGCTTCCAGTGATTCCGAAAAGCTTAGTCGCTGCGCATTGAGCTGGTGTCGGCTACTTGAAGCTTCCGCCTTGGCTTTGGAAATCTGACCGCTTCGCCAATCCCAGAGCGGAATCGTCATCACCACGCCGCCACGTGAATACTGCTGGGTCGGATCCACTTCCCGTTCTGCGATCAGTGCGATCTTGGGTAGTCGCATGGATTTTTCCATGCTTAATCGGTGTTCGGCAGCACGTTGTTCAGCTTCGGTTTTCATGAGAACCGGGTTGCGGGCGAGCAATTCAGCCTTCAGTTTTTCTTTGGGCGGTAATTGAATCGCATTGGGCAAGCTACCCTGCACGGTCCAGCCTTCGGGGAGTGGGTGGCCAACGGCCAGGCGCAGATTCGCCCGCGCCTGTTCAACACGTAAGCGCGCAGCATCCCTATTTTTGCTAGCATTTAGCATTTCCGTCTCAGCTCGAATGAGATCGAACTTAGGAGATTCACCTACCTGGTGGCGCAGCGCAATCCGGTCACGAATTTGTTGCGTCAGCGCGAGATCTTCTTCCGTTGCCGTTGCTTCAGCCTGGCGACGCAGCAATTCATAGTAAGACAGTTTAATGCGGGCAACCGAGTCATCTTCAAAGCTTTGTCGGCTGGCATCGGTTGCTTTGACAATTTCGTCTGCGGCATCAATGCGGGCGCTGCGCACCATCGGGATCTCGATGGGCTGAGCCATGGTGATGTTATACACCTGGCCCGAGATAGGAGTCAGTGAGTTACGCTCTTTGCTTCGTCCCAGTTGGCCACCGACATCCGGGTTGGGGTAGGCACGTGCAGTCGTTGCGTCACCTTTGGCAGCGGCAACCTGTTCGCGAGATGCCAAAATGTAGGCGTTTTCGTTAAGCCCGATGCCGATAAGCTGCTCAAGGGTTAGCGAAGGACCGGCTAATGCAGATTCAATAAGGCCGACACCGCATAAAGCAACACACGCCCATTGCTTTAGTGCATGAAACGGGCTTTTGTTAGTCTGCGGTGATTTTGGAACACTATGCATGACCTAATTTTAAGGGTTTGACCTTAAGAGCTGATTAAACACGGTGATCAATAAGCAAACTTCGTGCCGTTTTATATCGAAGGCGCTGTTTTAGGGGTCTCTCTGTTCAACGATGCAATAACCTTATCGATGCGCTTACCGTCCATGTCGACGACTTCAAAGCGCCAGCAGTCCCAATCGACTATTTCACCGGCGCTAGGGATTCGACCCATCAGTAACATGAGCATGCCGGAAAGCGTGTTATAGCGCCCTTTATCTTCTTCGGGCAGTTCTTTGAGTTTCAGGCAGTCTTTGAGTTCCGGTACCGGAATAATCCCATCCAGCAACCAGGATCCGTCCTGACGGGGTATTGCCCAGGCATCTTCGTGGTCATCGGGCTTAAACTCACCGGCAATCGCTTCAATGAGATCTTGCAGCGTAATAATGCCCTGGATCTCACCGTACTCATCGATGACAAAAGCCATCTGCACGCCAGACGACTTGAAGTGTTCCAGCAGCTCCATACCAGTTAATGACTCTGGAACAAAAACGGCGGGTTGCAGATCCGTTTTAAAGTCGGGGGATTCGCCACGCAAGGTTTGGGCGAGCAATACCTTGGCGTTGATGATGCCGAGTACTTCGTTAAAGCCGCCCTTGCATACCGGAAAGCGGGAATGTTCGGATTCCTGGATGCGTTGCAGGTTTTCGTTCAGGGGTTCTTCTATGTCCAGCGCAATGATGTCGCTCTTGGGCACCATGAGCGAGGTGATCTGGCGATCGTCGAGACGAAATACGTTGCGAACCATCTGATGTTCGCTATGCTCGATAACGCCGGCATCCGAGCCTTCTTCCAGCATGGCATGAATTTCTTCTTCGGTGACTTGCTGGATAACGTGATTCTTAATCCCGAATAACCTTAGTAGGATTTGGGTCGAGCCGGAAAGTAGTTTCACCATGGGTCGTGCAATGCGAGCCAGGGTAAGCATCGGTCGAGCGACTAAACGGGCAATGGGTTCCGGGTTAGATTGACCAATTCGCTTAGGGACCAGTTCGCCCAGCACGATGCTGCAATAGGTGATGATGACAACAATGAGGGTAGAGGCCAGCAAACCAGAAGTATTTTCGCTGACGCCAATTTGTTCCAGCCATGTGGCAACCGGTTCGGATAGCGCTGATTCAGCCACGACGCCGTTCAGAATGCCGATGGTGGTGATGCCGATCTGTACTGTCGAGAGGAAGCGGTTGGGGTCTTCGCCCAGCTCAAGGGCTGCTGCGGCCTGACGGTCTCCGGATTCAACCATGCGTTGTAGCTTGCTTCTTTTAGCGGTAAGCAGCGCTACTTCAGCCATTGCAAAGACTGCGTTAATCGCAATCAAAGCGATGAGTAAGGCGACGTCCATCAGGTTTCCTACGAGTTTGTAAGCACCCATTGTACGACAGCAGGGCATTTGCTGCCGTAAACCGGGTTGCGGGTAGCATGCCGCGATTTAGTTATTTCTTTTTAGCCTTTTTGCGTGCAAGTTGCTGTTCTTGCTGTAATGCATGATGAAACGCTTCCCGGATCTGATCGAGATCAACGCTAGGCTTAGGTAATTTCGGTGCCATGGCTTCCAGCGTTTCCAGAACGATCGAGGCAACGGCGTAATTGGGGTACCACTTGTTGTCTGCGGGAATGATGTACCACGGCGCCACGTTGGTTGATGTTTTTTCAAGGGCCAGAGCGTAGGCGTCACGGAAGTCTGCCCAGTATTGGCGCTCGGTATAGTCCGATGTGCTGATTTTCCAGTTTTTGGCCGGGTCATTGAGCCTTGCTGCAAAGCGGGTTAATTGTTCTTCAGGGCTGATGTGCAGAAAAAATTTTATGATCCGGGTGTTGTTCTGCGTTGCAAGTAAGGATTCAAACTGCTTGATCTGCTGGTACCGGCGGTTAATTTGTGACTTGGGGCAGAGTTGGTGCACGCGGGTAATCAGGACGTCTTCATAATGAGAGCGGTTGAAAATGGCAACCTCGCCGCATGCAGGTGCATGCGGGTGAATGCGCCATAGAAAGTCGTGGCGTAGTTCCAGCGCAGTCGGTTCTTTGAAACTCGTGACAGTACATCCCTGCGGATTCATCATGCCCAACACGTGTTTAATGGTGCCGTCTTTACCGGCCGCATCCAGACCTTGCAGCACGATCACCAGAGATTGCTTGTTTTCAGCGTATAGCTGATATTGCAACGCCCGTATTTTTTTAGCGATGCTTTCAGTCGCTTTAATAGCGGCATTTTCCGATAGACCGCCGGGCGCCTGCTGCGCGTAGGCGTGCTCCAAGCGACAGGATTTGCTGTTCGCAAGGAGCGTTTTAGCCAGCGTCACTGGTGACCTGATGTCTCTAAATTAGAGAGTAGTGCGGCGTTTAGAGTATAGGTGCCTGTGATGGCGGCCTGGCCAAGGATATGACCCTTAAGAGCCTCAATGACGTCACCGCCATTGAACTTGCCGCTGACGGCCAGTTTTTCAACATCCAGCGCGTACACGGTAAAGACATAGCGATGCACACGCAGGTCGTTCCAGGGCGGGCAGGGGCCATCGTAGCCGTAGTAGTCGCCACGCATATCCGGATCATTCGCAAACCAGGCGGTGTAATCGTTAATCCCCTGACGGGAGCCTAATGGCGCACCGGGACCGGCTTTACCGCAAGGGGTTACTTCGCTCGAGAATTGACCAGCGGTCAGGGATTGGGTCGTGGCCGGTAGATCGATCAGTACCCAGTGGTAGAAATCGACTCGGGGTAGGTCTGCTGCGACCACACGGTCTTCTAGGTTGACGTTATCGCCTACCGACGGCACATCCGGATCGACACAGAGTACGGCAAATGATTTTGTACCAGCAGGCGCATCTGCCCAGCTGAGCGCCGGGCTGATGTTGCTACCCAGGCAGACGTGTGATTTGTCATTGGGAATGCAGAACGCAAATTGCCCGGCGATGGGCTGATTGTCCTGAATGCTCTGGCTCGTCAATTTCACAGATGTCTCCTCACGGCGTTGTTTGGATCGGGCTATAGCACCCTGTGTTTTGACGATTCTGCGCCGGGATTAGGTTTTGCGGAAGTCCTTCGGGCGGAATCCCAGTAAAAAAAGCGTGAGGCCATAGGCGATGCCGGAAAGCGTAATCAGCCCCGAGAGCCAGATCAGTCGGTCGGCGAAGGGGGCTTCAAGCCAGAACGTGTCGGTCTGGTAGCCGGCGAACAGAATGCCGGCCATAACCGACAGCGCAATGCCTAACTTGACCATAAAGCTGGTCCAGCCGGGCACGGGTTCGTAAATGGCGGCCTGACGAAGGCCGCGATAGAGCAGAGCCGCATTGATGCACGCCGCCAGACCAATCGACAGGGCCAGGCCGGCTTGCTTGAAGGGGCCAATGAACGCCAGATTCATCAATTGGGTAGAAACAAGCGCAATGATGGCGATTTTGACCGGAGTTTTAAGGTTCTGGCGGGCATAAAAGCCCGGGGCCAGAACTTTGACCAGGATCAGGCCGCTGAGGCCAACGCTATAGGCGATGAGCGCATGGCTGGTCTCGCTAACGTCATGCGCGGTAAAGGCACCATGCATGAAGAGCGTTGAGATCAGGGGTACAGCCAGAATGGCTAAACCCATTGCTGCGGGCAAGGTGAGCAGGAAACAGAGACGCAGCCCCCAGTCGAGCAAACTGGAATAGGCCGCTTTATCGCCCCCATGATGATGTCGTGTAAGGCTGGGCAAAATGACGGTGCCGATGGCAACGCCCAGCATGCCAGCAGGAAATTCCATGAGGCGATCGGCGTAGTACAGCCAGGAAATGCTCCCGCTTTCCAGAAATGAAGCAAAGACAGTATTCAGCAAGAGGCTGATCTGGCTCACTGAAACGCCCAGTAAGGCAGGCACCATGAGTAGGCCTATGCGCTTGACGCCGGGGTCTTGCCAGCAGGTTTTGAGATTGAGGGTAAATCGGGGCAGCAGGTTAATTCTATGTAGGGCGTAGAACTGCAGGCCCAGTTGCAAGATGCCCCCGATAATCACGCCCCAGGCCAGCGCTTTGACAGGCGGCTCAAACCAGCTTTGAGCAAAGGCCGCCATTAGGATCAGGCTGACATTCAATAGCACAGGCGTGACGGCGGGAACGGAGAAATGGCTCCAGGTATTTAGAATGCCGGCCGCGAATGCCACCATCGACATAAAAAAGATATAAAGGAAGGTGATGCGGGTCAGGGTAACGGCCAGCTCAAACTTGTCGGGCGTTTCGAGGAAACCGGGAGCTGAGACGGTAACGATAGCAGGTGCCCACCAGATGCCGAGCAGCGCAACCAATAAGACAATGGCGCCCAGGGCGCTGCCCGTGCGATTAATCAGCTGACGGGTTTCTGCCTCGCCGCGTTGTTTGTGGTACTCGCCGAGTAGGGGCACGAAGGCCTGGGAAAAAGCGCCTTCGGCAAACATGCGGCGCAGCAGGTTGGGCAGCTTGAAAGCAACAAAGAAGGCATCGGTGGCGGCGTCAGCCCCGAAACTACGGGCAATCACGAAGTCACGGACAAAACCGAGAATACGTGAGAGAAAGGTAAAACCACTGACGGTGGCAACGGAACGAAGCAGGCTCATAAACGAATTGTACGATGGTTGCCAATGTTTTAGCTTTCCGGTATAGTCGCGTGTTTTCGAATTCCCCCACAAAGGAAGTTTCATGGCCAATAGCGCCCAAGCCCGCAAACGTGCCCGTCAGGCAAATAAGCAGCGTGCTCACAACGCCAGCCAGCGCTCCGAGTTCCGTACGGCGATCAAAAAGGTGCGCCGTGCTATTGAAGCTGGTGATAAGTCTGCTGCTCAAGCTGTATTCGCTGCTGCAGTCAGTGCAATTGATAGCATTGCTGACAAGCGCATTGTTCACAAGAACAAGTCGTCGCGTCATAAGAGCCGTCTGTCGGCCCAGATTAAGGCCATGGCTGCCTAAGTCTGATCAGACTGCACGCAATAAAAAAGCACCCTCGGGTGCTTTTTTTACGTCGGTTGTTATGGATGCTGCTGAGTTATCGGACCGGGACGCTGGGCGGGTAGACCACCACTTCGGCCATAGCGTCATCGATATTGCACACTTCCAGGCTACAGACGCCATCCACCAGCATCAGGTCGTTGTCTTTGGCAAAATTGGCCAGAAAACGATAGGCAATGGGGGATAGCTCGTAAAGAATGCCGTCGATAAAGACGCATTTGTCACCTTCCCATTCACCAGGGCTGACATAAGGCGAGTATTTCATGCGTTTTTCGGTGCCGAAGGCTGACATAACGCCACACAGTCGCTCTGCCCAGTCGGATGGTCGGAACTTCTTTCCGTCTAGGGTGCGACCAACAATAACGAGACTGTGAGACAGATTTTCCTGGCTTTGTGCGTCGTCAGTCGTTGCTGGGGTGTTCATATCGACATTCTATCGGCTTTTGTGGGCTTGCGGGAGTGGATGCCTGGGCACTTTTGCCATAAAATCACGGGAATACTTTCAATATGCGACGCGATGCGGGTTTTGCAACCCATAGGTTGATAACCCGCTCTCGGCGCTTTTTGTTTTTCGATAGACCGAGAAGTTTATGACTCATGTAATGAATACCTATGCTCGTCAGCCTGTTGCCTTTGCACATGGTGAAGGCAGCTGGCTTGTAGACACTGAGGGCAAGCGCTATCTGGATGCGTTGTCGGGTATCGCCGTCAATACGTTGGGTCATAATCACCCGGAACTGGTGCGCGCAATCAGTCAACAAGCCAGCCAGTTGTTGCATACCTCGAATCTCTATCGCATTCCCCTGCAAGAAGAGCTAGCTGATAAATTGGCCTCGCTGTCCGGTCTGGATGAAGTGTTCTTCTGTAATTCCGGCTGTGAAGCCAATGAAGCCGCCATTAAACTGGCTCGTTTCTACGGGCACCGCCAGGGTATCGAGAATCCGACCATCATTGTGATGGAACATGCTTTCCATGGCCGCACCATGGCAACGCTGTCTGCCACGGGCAACCGTAAAACTCAGGCGGGTTTCGAACCGCTAGTCAGCGGCTTTGTGCGCGTGCCCTACAACGATATCGAGGCGATTCGTCAGGTCGCCAGCCACAACAACAGCGTTGTCGCCGTATTGCTCGAAATGATTCAGGGTGAGGGCGGGATTCATCTGGCTGATGATCAATTCCAGCGCGATTTGCGTGCGCTGTGTGATGACAAAGGCTGGTTGTTGATGACCGATGAAGTGCAGTGCGGCATTGGCCGTACCGGCAAATGGTTTGGTTTCCAGCATTCGGGCGTGCGTCCGGATGTGGTGTCGCTGGCCAAGGGTTTAGGTTCTGGTGTTCCAGTGGGTGCCTGTATGGTGGGCGGTCGTGCTTCAGGCCTCTTTGGCCCGGGTAATCACGGCTCTACCTTTGGCGGCAATCCGCTGGCCATGCGCGCTGCCAAAACCACCATCGATGTTCTGGAACGTGAGCAGTTGCTAAACAATGCAGAACGTATGGGCGCAGCGATTCGTGAGGGTGTACGTGCCCGTATCGGTCAGTATCCGGAAGTGCTGGATATCCGTGGCCGTGGTCTGATGATCGGCATCGAGCTGGATCGCCCGTGTGGCGAACTGGTGGGTCTGGCCCGGGATGCTGGTTTACTGATCAATGTAACGGCAGATTCGGTCGTGCGCTTATTGCCATCACTCAATATCACCCAAGTCGATGTTGATACCCTGGTTGAACGACTAACGGAAGTCATTACCCGTTTTCTGGGAAAGTAATATGAGCTTGAGACACTATCTGCAATTCAGCGATTTGAATCGTGAAGAATACGAGTATCTCTTTGCGCGCACCCGCTGGATCAAAGAACGTTTTAAATCCTATCAGCAGTACTGGCCACTCACTGACCGGACGCTGGTCATGATTTTTGAAAAGGCGAGTACACGTACGCGTCTCTCGTTCGAGGCTGGCATGCAACAGCTGGGTGGGGCAGCCATTTATCTGAACACCCGTGATTCCCAGTTGGGGCGCGGTGAACCCGTGGAAGATGCGGCACAGGTGATTTCGCGGATGAGCGATATCGTGATGATCCGCACTTTTGAACAGAGCATTGTCGAGCGTTTTTCGACTTATTCTCGCGTGCCGGTGATTAACGGTTTAACGAACGAATATCACCCTTGCCAGATTCTGGCGGACATTTTTACCTACCACGAACACTCTGGTGATCTGCGTGGTAAAACGGTGGCCTGGGTGGGTGATGCCAACAATGTGTGCAATACCTGGTTGCAGGCTGCCCGTATTCTGGATTTCAAAGTCAACGTTTCAACGCCACCCGGTTACGAACTGGATACGGCACTCGTCGGTAATGACCAGGGTCATTACGAAGTCTTTGCAGATCCGATGGATGCGGCAAGGGGTGCGGATCTTGTCACCACGGACGTGTGGACGTCGATGGGCTATGAGGCCGAGAATGAAGCACGCCTGAAGGCTTTTGCCGATTGGCAGGTGGATGATGACATGATGCGTGTGGCTAACCCCGGTGCGCTATTCATGCACTGTTTGCCGGCACATCGTGGCGAAGAAGTAACGGCCAGCGTGATTGACGGCCCGCAAAGCGTGGTCTGGGATGAAGCCGAGAACCGGCTGCATGTCCAGAAGGCGTTGATGGAGTTTTTATTGCTGGGTCGGGTTAACTGATCCAGCGTGGTTTTGTTTTTAATATTGAGCGGAAAGCAGCAATGAGCGATATCAAAAAAGTAGTATTGGCCTACTCGGGTGGTCTGGATACCTCCGTCATTCTGAAATGGCTGCAAGATACCTATGGGTGTGAAGTGGTTACTTTCACTGCCGATCTGGGGCAGGGTGAAGAGCTGGAACCCGCACGTGCTAAAGCACTGAAGCTGGGCATCAAGCCGAAGAATATTTTTATCGACGATCTGCGTGAAGAATTCGTACGCGATTTCGTGTTCCCGATGTTCCGTGCCAATACCGTGTACGAAGGTGAGTACCTGCTGGGTACATCGATTGCACGCCCGCTGATTGCCAAGCGTTTGATCGAGATCGTGAACAAAACCGGTGCCGATGCGATTTGCCATGGCGCAACCGGTAAAGGTAACGACCAGGTGCGTTTCGAGCTGGGCGCCTATGCACTGAAGCCGGGCGTTAAAGTCATCGCCCCATGGCGCGAGTGGGATCTACTGTCCCGCGAGAAACTAATGAACTACGCCGAATCGCATGGCATTCCCATCGACATGAAGCACAAGAAGGGCGGCTCACCGTACTCGATGGATGCCAACCTGCTGCATATCTCCTTTGAAGGTCGTCACCTGGAAGACCCGGCAGCAGAAGCCGAAGAGTCGATGTGGCGCTGGACCGTGTCGCCAGAGAAGGCACCGAACAAGGCCGAGTACATCGACATCCAGTATGCCAAGGGTGACCCGGTTGCCATTAACGGCAAGAAGATGAAGTCGCATGAAATTCTGGCGTTGCTGAATCAGCTGGGTGGCAAGCATGGCATTGGCCGTCTGGATCTCGTGGAAAACCGCTACGTGGGTATGAAGTCGCGTGGCTGCTACGAAACCCCGGGCGGTACGATTCTGCTCAAGGGCCATCGTGCCATTGAATCGATTACGCTGGATCGTGAAGTCGCGCATCTGAAAGATGACCTGATGCCACGCTATGCCAGCCTGATTTATAACGGCTACTGGTGGAGCCCAGAGCGTCAGGCGCTGCAGACGTTGATCGACCATACCCAGGAACACGTGAATGGTAGCGTTCGCCTCAAGCTCTACAAGGGTAATGTGATCGTCGTGGGCCGTGATTCCAAGCAGGATTCGCTGTTTGACCCGACGATTGCGACCTTTGAAGATGACGCAGGCGCTTACGATCAGAAGGATGCGGGCGGCTTTATCAAGCTGAATGCACTGCGTATGCGTATTGGTGCCAACCGCGACGCCCGTAAAGCACCCAAGGTTGCTGCCAAGAAGCCTACAGTCAAGAAGTCGGCTGTTAAAAAGACATCGGCTAAAACGGCAACGCGCAAGAAAGCTTAATCATGGAAGGCACCGTATTCGGGTTCAATGAAGAGCAGATTGCCGACTTTATGTCGACATATGGCGTGGCAGGCTTCATCCTGTTTATGCTCTTCATCATTGCCGAGATTGCCATCAAATCGAAGGCAGGCAAGCTGGGTACGGCCATTCTGTTTTTTGTACTCGCGTTTGGCATGGTGGGTTACATGGCCAAAGGCATTATTCAGAAAATGTGGGGAATCTAAATGGCTCAATACGATAATGTTTCGGTAGTTAAAGCAGCAAATGTGTATTTTGATGGCAAGTGCGTTAGCCACACGGTGCAATTTGCAGATGGCACCAAGAAGACCGTAGGCGTGATTCTGCCGTCGTCGTTGACCTTCAATACCGGCGCGCCAGAAATCATGGAAGGTGTGGGCGGTAGCTGCCGTGTGCGTCTCAAGGGCGAGACGGAGTGGAAGACTTACGCAGCGGGTCAGTCATTTGACGTGCCAGGCAATTCGTCGTTTGAAATAGCCTGCGACGAGCCTTATCACTACGTTTGCCACTTTGGTTGATTAATTATGCCGAGCTTTGATATCACCTCTGAAGTTGACATGCCTTCGCTGAAAAACGCGGTAGATGTTGCTAATCGTAAGATCACCAATCGTTATGATTTCAAAGGTTCAGATGCTAATGCCGAACTCAATGAAAAAGACAAAACTATTACCCTGCATGCGGACAACGATTTTCAGTTGGATCAGATGCAGGGCATTCTGCTGCCTGAAATGACCAGCAAATCCATCGATGTGCGTTGCCTGGATCATGGTTCAGTACAAAAGGTTGGTGGCAACAAGGTGAAGCAGGAGCTCAAGGTGAAGGTCGGTATTGAGCAGAACACCTCTAAAAAGATTGTCGCCATGCTCAAAGACTCCAAGATGAAAGTCCAGGCGTCGATTCAGGGTGAGGCTGTGCGCGTGACTGGCGCCAAACGCGATATCCTTCAGGAAGCCATTGCGCTGGTGAAAGAGGGCATTAAAGACGTGCCGCTGCAGTTCGGTAATTTCCGCGAGTAGCACAAGGGCGCTTCGGCGCCTTTTTTAATGCCATGGCCATTACGCCCGAAATTTTAAGAACCGCTTTTGCCGGATTGCCTCCCGGTCAGGTGCCCTCATTGCCCGGTATTACCGAGGTGGTCGATGAGCCGGTGCCAGCAGAAATCCGGGAGCGTCTGCTAACTGGTCGCCGCTCGGCAGCAGTTCTGATTCCGATCTTGCAGGCCGCCCCTACGGCGCCGCTACGTCTGTTGCTGACCCAGCGTACTGCGCACCTGAGGGATCATGCAGGTCAGATCAGTTTTCCGGGTGGCGGTCTCAACCCGGGAGAAGGCGCAATGGCAGGAGCACTGCGAGAGGCTCAGGAAGAGATTGGGCTTAATCCGGCGCAAGTTGAGGTGTTCGGACAGATGCCCCAGTACCACACAGGCACCGGCTTTTCAGTGACACCGATGATCGCCTTTGTACAAACACCCTCTGACCTGGTGGCGGACCCGGGTGAAGTAGCTGAAATCTTTGATGTGCCACTTGATTTCATCCTGGATCCGCACAATATGCGTCAGGAAACCCGCTATTACCGGGGGGCATGGCGCAGCTTCCTGGCAATCCCCTGGTCTGGCTATTACATCTGGGGGGCAACGGCAGGAATGTTGTCTCAATTGTCACGTATTGTCCGTGCTGGGGAATAGGCACAAAAGTTTGCTTAAACCCGCCTTGAATATGATATCTTGAACAAAATAGTGCGATGGCCAGATCCATTGTGGTTCTGGCATCCGCGCGGAATGACAGGCTTTTAGATCTATGAAACTCGTTGTACTGATTCTTGCTCTCCTGATTGAACAGGTTCGCCCACTTCCTTATGCCCGTTTTGTAGGCGCCCCATTGACCCGTATTTCAAACTGGGTGGAGAGCGTATTTGATTCGGGCAATCGTCAACATGGCTTTCTGGCCTGGCTGTTGGTCGTTGGAGGTGGTGTATTACTCGCCACGATTCTTGATGTCCTGCTTTCCAGCATCAATCTCTTATTGGGTCTGGCCTTTGGTGTTCTGGTGCTCTACCTCACGCTCGGGTTCCGTCAGTTCAGCCATTCCTTTACAGCGGTGAACGAAGCATTACAAGCGGACGATGTGCCTGCAGCCCGTAAAGCCATGAAGGCATGGAATAGTGAATGCCCGGATCAGGCGAGCTCGGATGAGATTGCTCGTCTCGCGATTGAAACGGGTGTCTTGGCATCGCATCGTCATGTTTTTGGCGTACTCGCCTGGTTTGTCATATTTGGCCCGGTCGGTGCCGTGTTTTATCGTCTATCGGCATTTCTGGCCACGCACTGGAATGGCAGTGAACGCAAGGATGAAGAAGTGGTCGGCGAGCACGCCGCTGAAGAAGTTCAGGTCAAGCGCCGTCAATTTGGTGCGTTTGCGCGCCAGGCCTTTGCGCTGATTGATTGGCTGCCAGCCCGTATGACGGCAGTGGCATTTGCCATCGTGGGTAATTTTGAAGATGCGCTCTATTGCTGGCGGGAGCAGGCCAAGAGCTGGCGTGACCATACGGCTGGCGTCATTGTAGCTGCCGGTGCTGGTGCACTGGGTGTTAAGCTCGGTGGTGCGCTGAGCCCTTCGCCGATTATTGATGATGAAACAGTTTCCGATCGCCCTGAAATCGGGGTTGGGGAAGAAGCAACGCCAGCCGCTTTGCCATCGGCAATCGGTCTGGTCTGGCGTGCTTTGATTTTGTGGGTGATACTACTCGCAGTTGTAGGGCTTGCCGCTTGGGTAGGCATTTAATTTATAAAAACCAAATATAGGTTGGGAGACAGAAGCATGAGCAAAGACGTTGTCGTACTGAGTGCAGTCCGTTCCGCCATTGGCGCCTTTGGTGGTGCTCTGTCGGATATGGAGCCGTGTGAACTGGCCGGCGCTGTGATGAAAGAAGCCGTTGGCCGTTCGGGTGTAGATCCCCAAGCCATTAACTACGTAACGGTCGGCACCACGATGCCGACTGATTCACGTTACGCCTATGTTTCCCGCGTTGCTTCCATCCAGGCTGGTCTGTCGATGGATTCGGTAGCTATGCAAGTCAGCCGCCTCTGCGCATCGGGTCTACAGGGTATTGTGACGTCTGCTCAGAACATTCTTCTGGGTGATTCGGATTACGCCATCGGTGGTGGTGTTGAAGTCATGTCGAAAGCCACTTACATGATGCCAGCACTGCGCACAGGTGCCCGTATGGGTGACACTAAGGCCATCGATAGCATGGTTGCCGTGCTGACCGACCCATTTGGTGTTGGCCACATGGGCATTACCGCTGAAAATCTGGCGGCTAAACATGGCTTCACGCGTGAAGATCAGGATGCCTTAGCGGTTGAATCGCAGCGTCGCGCTGCCGCCGCCATTGATGCAGGCCACTTTAAGTCGCAGATCATGCCGATCGTCAAGCAAACCCGTAAGGGCGAAGTTGTGTTTGATACAGATGAGCACGTGAAGCGTGGCACGACCATGGAATCGCTGGCCAAGATGAAGCCTGCGTTCAAGAAAGACGGCACCGTTACCGCCGGTAATGCCTCGGGCATTAACGATGGCGCTGCCTTCTTTGTGCTGGCTGATGCCGCTGTTGCTGCAAGCGCTGGTCATAAGCCAATGGCCCGTCTGGTGTCGTACGCCGTTGCCGGTGTGCCAAATGACATCATGGGTGAGGGTCCGATCCCGGCAACCCGCCTGGCCCTGAAAAAGGCTGGTCTGAGCCTGGATCAGATGGATGTGATCGAGTCGAACGAAGCCTTCGCCGCTCAGGCGCTGTCGGTTGCAAAAGTACTGGGTCTGGATCCAGCCAAGACCAACGTCAATGGGGGTGCCATTGCTCTGGGTCACCCGGTCGGTTGCTCGGGCGCGTTCATTGCCACCAAGGCTATTTATGAACTGCAACGTGTTGGCGGCAAGTACTGCCTCGTGACCATGTGTATCGGTGGTGGTCAGGGTATTGCCGTGATTTTCGAACGCTGCTAATCCTATCGAGCTTCGATAGAAACCGCCCTCCGGGGCGGTTTTTTTATAGGCGTGATTTATTTTCGATCAGGAGCTGGCGCAGCAGTGCAAGCCGTGTCGCCGAGGCGCTACCCGCTTCCACAGCCGCCTGGAATGCACAATCCGGCTCGTTCAGGTGGCGGCAGTCTCTGAAGCGGCAATCGCCCAGGTAGGGTCTGAATTCGGGGAAGGCAAGCAGAATCTGCTCGTCCGTTAGATGGGATAAACCGAACACCTGCAAACCGGGTACGTCGATGATGGTGGTGTTGCCATCCTGCAGATAGGCCTGCACGGTGGTGGTTGTGTGACGCCCCGTGTCCAGATAGTGCGAGATCTCGCCAATGGTGGCTTTTGCTTCAGGTACGAGTACATTAATCAGAGACGATTTACCCATGCCGGATTGGCCCGTCAGCACGGTTGATTGTCCGCTAATGCAGTTTCGTAAATCATCCATGCCCTGGCCAGAAAGTGTCGAAGTATGAATGACCGGAATGCCAATCGCCGCAAAGGGTGCGATTAGCGCTTCTGCTTTGGGGAGCAAATCCACTAGATCTGCCTTGTTGAGTAATATCGTGAAGTTGATGTCTTCCGCGGCACAGGCGACCTGGCAGCGGGAGAGTAGCTCCGGGTCAAAGGAAGGTTCGGTGGCAACGACAAACCAGACCTGATCAACATTGGCGGCAATGGCTTTGTCTTTGAACTGATCTGAGCGACGGAAAAGATTGTGACGGGTTTCGGTCTTTTCGATCACCGCTTGCGGCTGGGTAATATCCCCCGAATTGCCTAGGTCAGTCAGCGCGACCAGATCATTCACGGCCACCTCGTGCTTCTTGCCGCGT
>JBDLTI010000020.1:0-35240 GCA_039805865.1 Pseudomonadota bacterium
CCGTTATGCAGTTATTGAATTAGGTATGAGCCATCCCGGTGAAATTGCTGCCTTGGCGCAATTGGCGCAGCCATCTATCGCCATCGTAACGAATGCCCAGCGCGCACATCTGGAGGGCATGGGTTCGCTGGTCGGTGTGGCGGAAGAAAAGGGTAGTCTGTTCGACGCCTTGCCTGAAGGTGGTACAGCGATTGTGAACCTGGACGATCCGCATGCAGAGCAGTGGTTAGCGCGCATCCAGAGCGGTCGCGATGTATTAGGTACACATGTGCAGGCAGCGAAGCAGCATGGTGCCGTAGCACCGTCATTTGTTGCTGAGATTACAGAGACCAATCTGCAAGGTCAGGTGTTACGTATGACAACGCCGACGGAGCAGGTTGTGGTGGCCTTGCCGTTGAGCGGTGCGCACAACGCCAGTAATGCAGCGCAAGCCATGGCGGCCGGTTTTGCAGCCGGGTTGGATGTGCAGGCTATGGCGGCATCACTGGCAAGTTTTGGGGGCGTTGCTGGTCGCCTCCAGCGCAAACAGGCCGTGGGTGGTGCACAAGTGATTGATGACACCTATAACGCGAATCCGGATTCCATGCGGGCAGCGATTGATGTGCTGGCCGCGGGTGGTGCAAGTGCACGGGCCATTCTGGTGATGGGCGATATGGGTGAAGTGGGCGCTGAAAGCGAAGCGCTGCATGCAGAGGTGGGTGCCTATGCTGCGCAACTTGGTGTGGGTGCGTTGTTCGCCGTGGGGCCGCTCTCGGCGGGCGCGGTGAAAGCCTATCAAATGAATGCAGCCGGTGAATCCCGGCATTTCGCCACCCAGGAAGAGCTGGTGCAGGCATTGAAGAACAACCTCGGTGCGGATGCCGTGGTTCTGGTTAAAGGTTCGCGTTCATCACGGATGGAAATCGTGGTGAATGCGCTGGTAGATCAAGCGTAGGAAAAACAAGATGCTACTTTGGCTCTCGGAATGGCTGGCTCAGGATGTGCGTGCATTTAACGTCATTAATTATCTGACGTTGCGTACGGTGCTGGCTGCGTTGACGGCGCTGGTCATCAGCTGGGTGGCGGGACCTGCCGTGATTCGCTGGTTGGCCGCTAAAAAGATTGGTCAGGCGGTGCGTACCGATGGCCCCCAAACGCATCTGGTGAAATCAGGCACGCCGACCATGGGTGGTGTGTTGATTCTAATCGCCACCGGTTTTTCGACTCTGCTCTGGGGCGATCTGGAAAACCGTTACGTCTGGGTTGTTCTGCTAGTGACGCTGGGCACCGGTGCGATTGGTTGGTATGACGACTGGCGTAAAGTGGTCTATCGCGACCCAAAGGGTCTGGCCAGCCGCTGGAAATTTTTCTGGCAATCCGTGATCGGTCTGGCTGCTGCCGGCTTTTTGGCAATGACAGCGAACACCCCGATGCAGTTCCAGCTGATTCTGCCATTCTTCAAGGATGTGGCGATCCCGCTCGGCGTTGGCGGTTTTATCGTGCTGACCTATCTGGTGATCGTGGGTACTTCGAATGCCGTTAATCTCACCGATGGGTTGGATGGCCTGGCCATCATGCCGGCCTGTATGGTGGCTGCAGCCCTCACGGTATTTGCCTATGTGGCCGGTAACGCGGTGTATGCCAAGTATCTGTTCATGCCTTACATGCCAGGCGCTGGCGAGATCTGTGTGCTGCTCGGTGCGCTGGTCGGTGCGGGTCTGGGCTTTCTCTGGTTCAACGCGTATCCCGCCGAAGTATTCATGGGGGACGTCGGTGCGTTGGCCATTGGTGCGGCATTAGGCACCACGGCTGTGATTGTGCGTCAGGAAATCGTGCTCTTCATCATGGGCGGTGTTTTTGTCGCCGAAACCGTCTCGGTGATGATGCAGGTGAGTTATTTCAAAGCGACTAAAGGCAAGCGGATCTTCCGCATGGCGCCGTTGCATCACCACTATGAGTTGGGTGGTTGGAAAGAAACACAGGTCGTCGTCCGTTTCTGGATCATCACAATCGTTCTGGTGCTACTCGGCCTGTCTACCCTCAAGCTCCGTTAATTCAACCAAGACCTCATCGTGACCCGTTGCCTGATTTCCTCACAAGCCACCCCGGCAGACCTGCAAGGTTGCCGGGTGCTGGTCGTTGGGCTGGGCGAATCCGGTCTGGCAATGGCGAAGTGGCTGCATCAGCAGCGGGCGCAGATTACATTTGTTGATACGCGTGCAGAACCGCCAGGCGTTCATGCCTTGTTGTCTGCGGTGCCGGATGCCGAATGGCGCTGCAAGGGTGAGGCGCTGGAAGCGGACGTTATTGAGCGTTGCCTAGATGGTGTTGATCTCTTGGCGTTATCCCCGGGCGTTGCGTTCGATCATCCATTGATCGTGGCAGCAAAGTTGCAAGGCCTGAATGTCTGGTCCGAGATTGATTGTTTTGCCGTGGCACGCACGGCGCTTTGTCCGCAGAGCAAGGTAATTGCCATCACCGGCGCTAATGGCAAAACGACCACGACGGCATTGACGACCCATATGCTGAATGCGGCGGGTGTCGATGCGGTGGCCTGCGGCAATATTTCGCCGTCCGCACTGGATGCCTTTATGGCGCGTCAAACGAGTGGCACCTGGCCGCACGTCTGGGTGCTCGAGTTGTCGAGCTTCCAGCTCGAAGCGACCAGCCACATGCACAGCGATGCCGCAATCATTCTGAATCTGAGTGAAGACCACCTAGACCGTCATTACTCCATGGCCGGTTATGCCGCCGCCAAAGCGCGGGTTTTTGAAGGCTGTGCGCACCCTGTCTGGAATCGTGCCGATATCTGGGCTGATGCATATGGTCTAGATCTGCCGCATACGCAGAGTATTGGTGATGATGCACCGGTGCGTACGGACGACTTCGGTCTGGCCAATGGCCAGCTAATGCACGGATCGTCGACCCTCCTGGCGCAGGCCGCATTGCCTTTATTGGGTCGTCACAACGCGCTGAATGTGCAGGCAGCCCTGGCGCTGGCGCAACGAGTGTTGCCAACCGGCAAGACCATGGCTGATTTGCTGCCGGGCGTGTTGTCCTTCAAGAGTTTGCCGCACCGGGTGGCGCTGGTTGAGACCCTGGATGGTGTGCGTTACGTCGATGATTCCAAGGCCACCAACGTCGGCGCCACCCTGGCAGCGATTGATGGTCTGTTTGATCCGGCCAGCGGCAAACTGCTGATCATTCTTGGTGGCGAAGGTAAGGGTCAGGATTTTGGACCCCTCGCTGAGCCGGTGGCTCGTGCAAGCCGTGCTGTGGCATTAATCGGTAAAGATGCTGACGATATCGGCCGCGTTCTACCTGCTGCAGTTCTGGCGCAGCGTTTTAGCGATCTGCCATCGGCAACGCGTTGGCTAGCCGATCAGGCGCAGGCCGGTGACACCGTATTGCTGTCACCGGCCTGCGCCAGCCTGGATATGTTCCGCAATTATGCCGAGCGTGCGCAAGTGTTTATCGACACAGTGAAGGCATTGACCTCATGCGCACCGGTCAAAGACGGGAGGGCGGCATGAACCGTCTGATGCGCATCATCAATTCGCCCGAAGATCAGTCGGAAGTCGATCCGCTGTTGGTATGGAGTGCCCTGGCGCTGCTATTGATTGGCATGGTGATGGTCTATTCGGCCTCGATTGCCTTTGCCGAAGGCAGTCGAATTTTTGGTCGCAACCCGAACTACTTCCTGATTCGTCACGCCATCTTTTTGCTGATTGGCCTCACGGCCGCCGGCGCAGCCTTCCAGGTGCCGATTCAAACCTGGCAACGTTATTCGCCTTGGTTGTTTGTGGGCGGCATCGTTTTGCTGGCGCTGGTGCTGGTACCCGGTCTGGGGCGCGATGTGAATGGTGCGCGACGTTGGTTACCGCTGTTTGTGGTGAACCTGCAGCCATCGGAGTTGATGAAGTTGTTTGTGGTGCTCTATGCCGCAGACTTTACCGTGCGCAAGATGAACGTGATGCACAGTCTCAAGAAAGCATTCCTGCCGATGTTCGTGGCCATGGTGCTGGTGGGCTCACTGTTGCTGAAAGAACCGGACTTTGGTGCATTTGTGGTCATCATCTCTATCGCCTTTGGCATCCTGTTCCTCGGCGGCATGAAGACCCGTCTGTTCGCGATTCTGATTCTGCTGCTGCTGATGGCCTTTGCAGTGTTGATCATCGTGTCGCCATATCGTCGTGATCGTATCTTTGGTTTTATGGATCCATGGGCAGATGCGCTGGGCCGCGGTTACCAGCTCTCCCATTCGCTCATCGCCTTTGGTCGTGGCGAGTTCTTCGGGGTGGGTCTAGGTGCCAGCGTGGAGAAGCTGTTCTATTTGCCCGAAGCGCATACCGATTTCCTGTTGGCGGTGATTGCAGAAGAGCTGGGTTTTGTGGGTGTCGTCGTGGTGATCGGTCTCTTCGGTTTGCTGATTCAGCGCATCATCATGGTGAGTAAACAGTGCATCAAGCTGGATCGTTGCTTCGCCGCGTTGGTGGCTCAGGGCATTGCAATCTGGATTGGCGTGCAAAGCTTCATCAATATGGGCGTCAACATGGGACTGCTACCGACCAAGGGTCTGACGTTGCCGATGATGAGCTTTGGTGGTTCAGGCATCCTGGTAAATTGCGTCGCCATCGCTATTATGTTGCGCATTGATTGGGAAAACCGTCAGATGATGCGGGGGCGCCGGACATGAACAAGACGCTACTTGTGATGGCTGGTGGTACCGGTGGGCATATCTTCCCGGCGCTTGCTGTTGCAGATGTGCTGCGTCAGCGCGGCTGGCGTGTCATCTGGCTCGGCAACCCGAATGGGATGGAAGCCAAACTGGTGCCGGCACAAGGTTATGAGTGTGCCTGGGTCGAGTTTGGTGCCGTACGTGGCAAAGGCATCGTGCGCAAACTGATGCTGCCCGTGACGTTATTGCGCGCCTGCCTGGCCGCGCGTCGTGTCATCAAAGCCATGCGTCCGAACGTGGTGCTGGGCATGGGTGGTTACATTACTTTCCCGGGTGGTGTGATGGCGCGCCTGGCCGGTGTGCCACTGGTGGTACATGAACAAAATGCCTTAGCTGGCCTGGCGAACAAGGTGCTGAGTCATATTGCTACGCGTGTCTTAACGGGGTTTCCGGATACCTTGCCGGAAGGCGAATGGGTCGGCAACCCCGTGCGCGCAGACATTGCGCAGCTGCCAGTACCCGAAGCGCGCTTTGCTCAGCGTCCGGTTAATGCACCGCTACGTGTGCTGGTGGTGGGCGGTAGTCTGGGTGCCCAGGCGCTTAATCAGAATCTACCGCTGGCGGTTGAGCAGTTGGCAGCCAGTGAGCGCCCGATGATCCGTCATCAGACTGGCCCTAAAGATCTGGTAGCAGTGCAATCTGCGTATGCCGCGCTGGATGCGAATGCCGACGTTCACGCCTTCATCAATGATATGGCGGCAGCATTTGCCTGGGCTGACCTGGTGGTGTGCCGATCAGGCGCGTTGACCGTGGCAGAGCTTGCGGCTGCTGGTGTGGCCAGTGTGTTGGTGCCATTCCCACATGCGGTGGATGACCATCAGCGGGTGAATGCCGAGTTTCTGGTGCGCGGTAATGCCGGGCATTGCGTCATTCAGCGCGAACTGACGGTTGAAAACCTGGCGCAGCTGTTGCGTCAGACACGTGAACAGCTATTGCAACAAGCCGTTGCGGCACGTGCGCTGGCGCGGCCGGAAGCCGCGCAAACCGTGGCAAACATTTGTGAGGAGCTTGCCGCATGAAACACAAGATCCATCATCTGCATTTCATCGGCATTGGCGGCTCCGGTATGAGTGGTATTGCCGAAGTGCTGCTCAACCTCGGTTACACCGTAAGCGGTTCCGATCTGCAGGCCGGTGCCGCGACTCAACGTCTGGGTGCGCTGGGTGCAAAAATTCTGCTCGGTCATCAGGCAGCCAATATCATGGGTGCTGATGCGATCGTCGTTTCAACGGCAGTGCAGGCAGATAATCCGGAAGTGATCGCTGCGCGTGAAGCGGGTGTGCCGATTGTGCCGCGTGCCCAGATGCTGGCTGAGCTAATGCGCCTCAAGCAGGGTATTGCCGTGGCAGGCACGCATGGCAAGACCACGACCACCAGCCTGATCGCATCGATTCTGGGCGAAGGCGGTTTTGATCCCACCTTCGTAATCGGCGGTCGCTTGAATGCAGCCGGTGCAAATGCCCGCTTGGGTAAAGGCGACTTCCTGGTGGCCGAGGCCGATGAGTCGGACGCCTCGTTCCTGCGCCTGTCGCCCGTGATTTCTGTAGTGACTAATATCGATGCCGACCATATGGAAACCTATGGTCACGATTTTAGTAAGTTGAAGCAGGCTTTTGTCGATTTTCTCGAGCGTCTACCATTCTACGGTGTCGCGGTGTTGTGCACGGATGACCCGAACGTGAACGAGATCATTCCGCAGGTCACCAAACAAATCGTGCGCTATGGTTTGAACGAGCAGGCGAATATCCGCGCAGAAGATGTGCGTGCGGATAATGGCCGTATGCACTTTACGGCGGTGCGCAGAAATGGCTCGGTGTCGCGTTTGCCGATTACCCTGAATCTCCCGGGCGTGCATTACGTGCAGAACGCCCTGGCCGCGATTGCCGTTGCGACGGAAGTTGGTGCTTCGGATGATTCGATCATTAAGGCGCTGGGTGAATTCCGTGGTGTGGGTCGCCGCTTCCAGCGTTATGGGGAGCTGCCCTTGCCTAAGGGTGGTGCCGTGACGGTGATCGATGACTATGGCCATCATCCGGTAGAGATGGTGGCGACGCTCGCCGCGGCGCGAGGTGCCTTCCCGGGGCGTCGCCTGGTGCTTGCATTCCAGCCGCACCGCTATTCACGCACCCGCGATTGCTTCGAAGATTTTGTGCAGGTGCTCGGCACGGTAGACGTGCTGTTGCTGACCGAAGTGTATGCCGCCGGCGAAGCACCGGTAGTCGCTGCGGATGGCCGTGCGTTGACGCGGGCGATTCGTGTCGCTGGCAAGACTGAACCGCTGTTTGTCGAATCAGTTACCGATCTTCCGGAAGCGTTACTGGACACCCTGCAGGACGGCGATGTCTTGCTCACCATGGGTGCCGGCTCGATTGGTGGCACCGCCGGCAAAGTGTTTGAAACTGTGGGCGCGGTTGCAGAACAATGATGATGACCGAACCACGCCACTTCAACCCATCGCTGCCTACATTGCGCGGCCAGTGGGCTGAGCATGTCTCCATGGCCAAGCATGTCTCATGGCGGGCAGGGGGTGTGGCGCGTCGCACTTATGTGCCGGCCGATCTGGATGATCTGGCAGTAATGCTCTCTGGCCTATCGGCGACTGAGCCCGTTCTTTGTGTTGGCCTCGGAAGCAATCTCCTGGTGCGCGATGGCGGTTATAACGGCACGGTGGTGTTCTTGCATGCGGCACTCAACACATTACGCGTTGATCAGGAGCAAGAACAAGCAAGCATGGCCTCGCCACTGATTTATGCCGAAGCCGGCGTGGCGAGCCCCAAGGTGGCACGTTTCGCCGCTAACCTGGGGTGTGATGCAGCCTTTCTCGCCGGTATCCCGGGCACGATTGGTGGTGCGCTGGCCATGAACGCAGGTTGCTACGGCGCTGAAACCTGGTCATTTGTGGAAAAGGTCTGCACGATTGATCGTGCCGGTGTAAGACACGAGCGTCAACCACAGGCCTATGACATTGGCTATCGTCATGTGGCGGCTTTGGATTCGGGCGCTGCTGAAGAAGTCTTCGCGGGCGCCTGGTTCCGCTTCCCGGCAATGCCCTCGACCGCCGCGCGAGACAGTATCAAAACATTGTTGGAAAAACGGGTGGCAAGTCAGCCATTGCGTTGGCCCAATGCCGGTTCGGTGTTCCGTAATCCGCCGGGTGATTTTGCAGCACGCCTGATTGAAACCACCGGGCTCAAAGGGTTGCGTATCGGCGGCGCTGAAGTGAGCCAGCAGCACGCCAACTTTATCGTCAATGCAACAGGTAGTGCGACCGCGGGCGATATCGAAACACTCATTGCAACGGTGCAGGCGCGTGTGGCTGCTGCAACCGGTGTGCAACTCATTCGTGAAGTGCGCATTGTCGGTGACGCACAACCTTCCTCTCTTCCTTCAGGGGCCTAAGCGTATGTCTGGCACGATCGATCCTAAATCCCTCGGCAAAGTCGCAGTGCTGTTTGGCGGTTCCTCTGCTGAACGCGAAGTGTCGCTCAATAGCGGCAGCCGGGTTCTGGCAGCGCTGCAGCGCCAGGGTGTGGATGCCCACGCCTTTGATCCGGCAGAGACACCACTCACGGCGATCGAGCATGCCGGATTTGATCGCGCGTTTATTGCGCTGCATGGCGGTATTGGTGAAAACGGTACCTTGCAGGGTTTCCTGGAAATGATCGGTCTACCTTATACGGGTAGCGGTGTGCTGGCTTCGGCGCTGGCGATGGATAAATGGCGCTCCAAGTTGGTCTGGCAGGCTGCCGGATTGCCAACACCCGGTTATCGTTTGATCGACGCCGAGTCGGATGCGCAGGCGGTGATTGATGCACTGGGCCTGCCATTGTTTGTGAAGCCGGTGCATGAAGGCTCAAGTGTTGGCGTTACCAAAGTAAAAACGCTCGCAGATCTGATGCCGGCCTGGGAAGATGCCAGCCGCCATGACTCGGCGGTGATCGCTGAAACAGCATTGCTCGGCGGCGAGTTCACAGTAGCTGTCTGGCAAACGCCGAACGGCTTGAAGGCGCTGCCACCGGTACGGATTGTGCCGGCCACCGAGTTCTACGATTACGAAGCCAAGTACAACCGGGACGACACGCAATATAACGTGCCTTGTGGGTTGCCTGAGGCGCAAGTTGTCCACATGCAGGATCTGGCGGTCGAAGCCTTCGAAGCCCTAGGCTGCCGTGGCTGGGGCCGTATCGATTTCCTGCTCGATAGCGCAGGCGCACCCTATGTGCTCGAAGCGAACACGGCGCCGGGCATGACGGATCATTCGCTGGTGCCGATGGCAGCGCGCGCTGACGGCGTGGATTACGACCACCTGGTGCTCACCGTTGCCGCTATGGCCAGCCTCGATGCTGGCTCGACTGGCGCTTAAGGACAACACGATCATGATCTGGAACCGTCCTGACTTGATGAATCGGCTAGCCGGCCTCCTGTGGGGGCTGGGGCTATTGCTCATTCTGGTGTCGGGTGTGCTCATGGTTATTCGCATGCCATTCTTTCCGGTGCGCGATGTGGTGCTGACGAAGCCGCTGGAGCGTGTGCAGCTGGAAGATATTCGTGCGGGCATCGCGCCATTCATCGGCGGCAACTTCTTTACGGTCGATCTCAAAGCGATCCGTCAGGGCGCCGAGCAACAGCCGTGGGTGTATCGCGCCGATGTGCGTCGTCAGGGTTTTGGCAGTTTGGCGCTGAGCATTGATGAGCAAGTGCCGACAGCACGCTGGGGCAATGAAGGTACACGCACCACTTCGGAGTGGCTCAATCGCGACGGCGAAGTCTTTGAAGTGCCTGATAGTTCACTGGGTGATGCAGGGCAGGGTTTACCGGTGTTGCATGGCCCGTTGGATACGGGCAATGAATTGATGTCCCGTTACGTGCGCTACAGCAAGCTGCTTGAACCAACCGGCCGCACCATTCGCCAGCTGGATCTCAGCCCACGCCTGTCGTGGAGTATGCGCCTCGATAATGGCACGCGCGTTGAGATGGGGCGTGAGCGCACCCTCAACAGTGCCGATGAGCAAGTGAATCTGTTTGTTTCGTTGTATCCCCAATTGGTGAGCAATCGACCGGTAGCCCCGGTGGTGGTTGATCTCCGTTATCCAGCCGGTGTGGCAGTGCGGTATCCAACTGCACCGGCAGCCGCTTCTATCCCTTCTGACCGTAAAGGCAAGTCATGAGCAGAGAGACTAAAGAACTGATTGTCGGCCTCGACATTGGTACATCCAAGATTGTGGCAGTCGTTGCCGAAGTGGCATCCGATGGCCGCCTGAATGTGCTGGGGGTTGGTGCGCAGGAAGCACGCGGCCTATCGCGTGGTGTCGTCGTGAATATCGAAGACACGGTGCAGGCGATTTCGAAGGTCATCCAGGAAGTCGAGTTGATGGCCGACTGCAAGGTCAAGGATGTGTACACCGGTATTGCCGGTAGCCATATCCGCAGCTTCAACTCGAATGGCATGGTGGCCATTAAAGATAAGGAAGTGAGCCCGGGCGATATCGATCGTGTGATCGAAACGGCGCGCGCGATGCCGATTCCTGCTGAACAGGAAATTCTGCATATCCTTACGCAGGAGTTCGTGATCGATGGCCAGGACGGCATTCGCGAGCCGATTGGCATGAGTGGCATGCGCCTGGAGGTGAAGGTGCACATCGTCACCGGCGCGATCTCGGCGGCACAGAACATCGTCAAGTGCGTCCGCCGCTGTGGTCTGGATGTCAACGATCTGGTGCTGCAACCACTGGCATCGAGCTATGCGGTGTTGTCTGAAGATGAAAAAGATCTGGGTGTATGCCTGATTGATATTGGTGGCGGCACGACCGATATCGCCGTTTGGGCGCAAGGTGCGATTCGTCATACCGCAGTGATTCCGATTGCCGGTAATCAGGTGACTAACGATATCGCCATGGCGCTTCGCACGCCAACACGCGATGCAGAAGACATCAAGCGTCGCTCGGGTTGTGCACTGGCTGATCTGGCGAATCCGGAAGAAGTGATTGAAGTGGCGGGTGTCGATGATCGCCCAAGCCGCAAGTTGTCCCGTCGTGCATTGGCCGATGTGATTCAGCCGCGCGTTGAAGAACTGTTTGAAATTGTGCAGGCCGAATTGCGCCGTTCCGGTTACGAGAATGTCCTGTCATCCGGCATCGTGCTAACCGGCGGTTCGGCAGCCATGCCCGGCATGATCGAGCTCGGCGAAGAAATTTTCCACATGCCGGTGCGTCTGGGTGAGCCCAAG
Organism: Pseudomonadota bacterium; assembly: GCA_039805865.1. Lineage (GTDB taxonomy): Bacteria > Pseudomonadota > Gammaproteobacteria > Burkholderiales > Rhodocyclaceae > Fluviibacter. The sequence continues at coordinate 10,944 of JBDLTI010000020.1, forward strand.
TACAGCGGCCCGCTGGTCGACGTAATTAAGTCTCCACGCTATGCCACGGCATTCGGCCTGATTCTCGAAGCCTACAACCAGCGAAAGCGCGGGCAGCAGGTCCGTGAGAAGCAGGGCGGCGTGAAAGATGTATTCGGATCCATGCGCGCATGGTTTGAGAAGAATTTCTGATTGCGTATGCGCAGTACGCAATAGAAGTAGCAGCAAGGCAGTACCCGTAGTTCCTTACCCAACAGTTTTAAAGCTTTTAACGGAGGCAGTTATGTTTGAAATTATCGAGAAAGAATCCAACGGCACAATCATCAAGGTGATCGGTGTGGGCGGCGCAGGTGGCAATGCCATCGACCACATGATCCGCGAGAACGTGCATGGCGTGCAGTTCATTGCAGCGAACACTGATGCCCAGGCACTGAACAACAGCCTGGCCGGTCATCGCATGCAACTGGGTGGTTCGGGTCTGGGTGCAGGCGCTAAGCCAGCAGCTGGCCGTGCCGCTGCCGAAGAGCAACGCGAACAGATCAAAGAATCGCTGCGTGGTGCACACATGGTGTTCATTACCGCCGGTATGGGTGGTGGTACGGGTACCGGTGCAGCACCTATCGTGGCAGAAGTGGCACGCGAACTGGGCATCCTCAGCGTGGCTGTTGTGACCAAGCCCTTCATGTTCGAAGGTAAGCGCATGAAAGCTGCTGAAGCCGGTATTGCCGAGCTGGAGCAGAGCGTAGATTCGCTGATCGTGATTCTGAACGATCGCCTGATGGACGTGCTGGGTGACGACGCTGAAATGGAAGCCTGCTTCCAGGCTGCCGATGACGTGCTGCGTAATGCCGTGGGCGGTATTGCCGAAATCATTACCCTCAAGGGCCTGGTTAACGTCGACTTTGAAGACGTGCGCACAGTGATGGGCGCGATGGGTCGTGCCATGATGGGGTCGGCTGCTGCCGAAGGTATGGATCGCGCCCGTCTGGCTGCCGAGCAAGCCGTTGCCTGCCCACTGCTGGAAGGTGTTGAGCTGTCGGGTGCCAAGGGCGTGCTGGTGAACATCACTGCCTCAAAGTCGCTCAAAATGCGCGAAGTGAACGAAGTTATGGCCACCATTGGTGATCATGTGTCGGATGAAGCCGAAATCATCTTCGGCGCCGTGTTTGATGAAAGCATGGGCGATCAGATGCGCGTCACCGTTGTGGCCACGGGTCTGGAAGATGTAAAGGCGCGTGGCGTGAAGAGCACCCGTGACACGTTGACTGTGATCGAACCGCTACGTGCAACCGGTACCGGTGATGCCACGCCATTCGGCGATTTCAGCCAGTATGATCTGCCACCCGGCATGCGTTCGGCACGTCAGAGCGTTGCAGCACCTGCTGCCAGCAATCTGAAGGTTGAAGCCTTTGTATCGCAGGGTGTTGATCACTACGACATCCCAGCCTTCCTGCGTAAGCAGGCGGACTGATCGCTTGGGACTGTTGTCAGACTAACTGATTCCGTTGCGGCGCCCTGCGCAGGCGCTGCAAAAAACCAGTTAACTGATTGAAGTATAAGCAGTAATTGTTTTGCCTCCGTTGGGAATGGCACCCTGGCTGTGTTAGAATTACGCAGCTAGGGGGTCTGTCCCCCAAAGAAAACTGTCGTAAAAACAGATCGCTCTCTATGTCTCAGATGCTGTGTCAACGTACCGTGAAATCCGTCATCCGCGCCAGTGGCGTGGGTCTGCACTCGGGTAAAAAAGTCACGCTAACTTTGCGTCCCGCAGCGCCTGATACCGGCATCATGTTCCGCCGCCTCGATCTGGAAACCCCGGTAGACATCAAAGCCAGTGCTTTGACGGTGGGTGATACCCGAATGTGCTCCTGTCTGGATGTGGATGGTGTCCGCATCGGTACGGTTGAGCATCTCATGTCGGCGCTCTGCGGCCTGGGAATCGATAACGTCTGGATTGACCTGGATGCGGCTGAAGTGCCTATTCTCGATGGGTCTTCATCACCGTTCGTCTTTCTGATCCAGTCGGCTGGCATTAGTGAACAGAACGTGCCGAAGCGTTTCCTCCGTATCAAGAAACCTGTTGAAGTCCAGGAAGGTGACAAGATCGCCCGACTGTCACCCTACGACGGTTTCAAACTGAATTTCTCGATTGTCTTTAATCACCCGGCGATTGATCGCACTGGTCAGCAGGTGAGCTTTGATTTTGCAGATCAGGGTTACACCCGCGATATCGCCCGTGCCCGCACCTTTGGCTTTACCCAGGAAGTCGAATTCCTGCGCGAAAACGGCCTCGCACTAGGCGGCGGTCTGGAAAATGCCGTGGTGCTGGATGAATACCGCATCCTGAATGCCGATGGTCTGCGTTACAACGATGAGTTCGTGAAGCACAAAGTGCTGGATGCCATTGGTGACCTCTATCTGATCGGTCACCCGATCATTGGCGAATTTACAGCCCACAAATCCGGCCATGATCTGAACAACAAGCTGGCACGTGCTGTGCTCGCCGATGCCGAGTCTTACGAGATTGTGTCCTTTGTTCCGCCAGCAGAGGCACCGGCGGGTGTCACCCGCTGGATGCAGCAGGCTTACGCGCTCACCACCTGATTAATCGGGCTGTGCAGATTGGCGCAGTTTCGCCAGCGCAGCTTTCAGGCTTTCATCACTGATTTCATTTTCTAAAGCGCTTAATGCTTCGGCCGCACCTGCGGATAGCGGGTCGCGCTGAAATGGTGTTGTTTCCTTGTCAGCCGGTAAACCTGGGCGCACTCGAACTTCCAGCGCGCTGCAGGCGAATCCGGCCTGGCGCCAGCCGTTGATCAGGCTGGGTCCCATCTGGCGCAATCGTGCACCCAGACTCGGATGGTTGCAGAGTACGCTGATCGTATCCCCGTTCAAATTGGCCACCCGACAGCTTTGACTCATTGCGGGCGGCAGTGTTTTTGCCAGGACGTCCTGCAGGGTTTGCAAGGTGCGTGCATGCTGCATCAACCCACCCAGCGTTGCCGTTGCAGCCTCCTGGCTACGCGCAGCACCACCATACTCCAGCACATCGGAGAGTGCACGAAAGCTGCGGTTACGGAAGTTGCTGCGAGTCGGATACATGTGATCGAGGTTAGCCGATTAAGGGTGGGTGGGCAAGTCGTGATCAAAGGCGCCCTCATCGACTACGAAAAACGTCGCAAATCGGGCTAACCTTTGAATCACGACATGCCTCATGAGCAAAAAGGTGATGAACTAACAAACCCGAAGCAATTAGAAGCAGTGCAGAGGCGGAGTCTGGCTCGATTTTGACGTTTTTCGTAGTCGATGAGAGTCAGGCTCTGCCTTTGCGCTATAACTCGCTTGTCTAGAGGTTGCAAGCCTTTAACCTAGGCGCCGCATGGTAAAATCGCGAGGATAATTTTTGGAACCTTCTCATGATTTCTGGCCTGCTCAAATCGCTCTTCGGTAGCCGTAACGACCGACTGCTTAAAACCTATCGTAAACAGGTGGAGCGTATTAACGCTCATGAGCCAGCGATGGAAGCGCTTTCGGACGAAGCGCTGCAAGCCAAAACTGCCGAGTTCCGCACCCGTCTGGCTGGCGGTGAAACGCTCGATGCGCTTTTGCCAGAAGCGTTTGCCGTCGTCCGCGAAGCCAGTAAGCGCGTGCTCGGCATGCGTCACTTTGATGTGCAACTCGTGGGCGGTATGGTTCTCCACTACGGCAAGATTGCCGAAATGCGTACGGGTGAAGGTAAAACCCTGGTGTCGACGCTGCCTGCGTACCTCAATGCGCTGGCCGGTAAGGGCGTCCATGTGGTCACCGTCAATGATTACCTGGCGCGTCGCGATGCCGAATGGATGTCCCGTCTGCATAGCTGGCTGGGTCTTACCGTCGGCTGCAACCTCTCGCAGATGTCTTCGGTTGAAAAGCGCGAAGCCTACGCCAGCGACATCACCTACGGCACCAACAACGAATTCGGTTTCGACTATCTGCGCGACAACATGGTCTACAACGTGCAGGATCGCGTGCAGCGCAAACTGCACTACGCGATTGTGGATGAAGTCGACTCCATCCTGATTGACGAAGCTCGTACCCCGCTGATCATTTCCGGTCAGGCCGAAGATCATACCGAGCTCTACGTGCGCATGAATGCGCTGGCGCCACAGCTCACCCGTTGCCAGGAAGAAAATGGTCCGGGTGATTTCTGGGTCGACGAAAAAGCCAATCAGATTCTGCTCACCGAAGAAGGCCACGAGAGTGCCGAGCGCATTCTGGTGCAGGCTGGCTTATTGGCAGAAGGCCATAGCCTGTATGAAGCCGGCAATATTCTGTTGATGCATCACCTGACGACGGCGCTGCGCGCCAACAACCTGTTCCATCTGGATCAGCACTACGTCGTGCAAAACGATGAAGTCGTCATCGTGGATGAATTTACGGGCCGCCTGATGAGCGGGCGCCGCTGGTCGGATGGTCTGCATCAGGCAGTGGAGGCCAAAGAAGGCGTGGCCATCCAGCACGAGAATCAGACGCTGGCATCGATTACCTTCCAGAACTACTTCCGCATGTACGGCAAGCTGTCGGGCATGACCGGTACGGCTGATACGGAAGCCTACGAGTTCCAGCAGATTTATGGTCTGGAAACCGTGGTCATTCCAACGCATCGCCCTGCGGTGCGTAAGGACCATCAGGATCAGATCTATCGCACGGAACACGAGAAGTTTAATGCCATCGTGGCGGATATCCGCACGCAGCATGAGGCAGGTCGTCCGATTCTGGTGGGTACGACCTCGATTGAAAACTCCGAACTGTTGTCGGCGCTGCTGACCCGTGAAAAGCTCGAGCATCAGGTGCTCAACGCCAAGCAGCACGAGCGTGAAGCAGAGATCGTTGCCCAGGCCGGGAAGCCGGGTGTGATTACCATCGCCACCAACATGGCCGGCCGTGGGACCGATATCGTGTTGGGTGGCAACGTCGGCAAAGAAGTCGATGCCGTTAACGCGGATGAATCGCTATCCGCTGCAGATAAAGAGAAAAAGGTTGCCGCACTCCGTGCCGAATGGCAGCAGGTGCATGATGCTGTGATCGCAGCAGGTGGTTTGCACATCATCGGCTCAGAGCGTCATGAGTCGCGTCGTATCGATAACCAGCTGCGTGGTCGTGCCGGTCGTCAGGGCGATGCCGGTAGTTCGCGCTTCTTTCTGTCGCTGGATGATTCGCTGCTGCGCATTTTTGCAGGTGATCGTATCAAGTCGATTATGGATCGCCTCAAGATGCCGGAAGGCGAGCCGATCGAACATGCCATCGTCACGCGTTCGCTGGAGTCGGCGCAGCGCAAGGTAGAAGGTCGTAACTTCGACATCCGCAAACAACTGCTTGAATATGACAACGTGGCCAACGATCAACGTCGTGTGATTTACACACAGCGTAATGAACTGCTGGAAACCGCAGAGATCAGCGCAACCATGACCGCATTGCGTCATGGCCTGCTCGAAGAAGTGTTCCGCACCTATGTGCCTGAAGGTTCGATTGATGAGCAGTGGGATCTGCCAGGCCTGGAAGCGCTGCTTGAGGCCGAGTACCAGCTGCGCGTGCCACTGGCTGAAATCGCCCAGGGTGCCGATACACCGGATGACGAAGCCCTGCTGGCACGCTTAATTGCTGCCGCTGATGAAGTCTATGACGCCAAGGTTGCGCTGGTTGGCGCTGAAGGCTTTAGCGGCTTCGAGCGTAGTGTGATGTTGCAGAGCCTGGATTCGCATTGGCGCGAGCACCTCTCGGCGCTGGATCATCTGCGTCAGGGTATTCATCTGCGCGGCTACGCACAGAAAGATCCGAAGCAGGAATACAAACGTGAAGCATTCGAGCTCTTTGACAATCTGCTCAGCGCCGTTCGCCGAGAAGTCACGCGCGTGCTGATGACCGTACGCATTGGCTCGGCGGAAGAGATCGATGCGGCCGCTGCCGAGGCAGCGGCGCCAACCAATCTGGAATACAACCACATTGAGCCGGGCGTCTTTGTCGATCAGGAAGGTAACCCCTACGATCCGGAAACGATCAATCGTAATGCGCCATGTCCTTGCGGCTCCGGTTACAAGTTCAAGTTCTGCCACGGAAGAGTTGAGTAATGCCCGTTAACTATCAGACGCCAGCCCCCGAAGCACTGCATCCGGTTGCCGGCATTCGCCTGGGTGTTGCTGCCGCGGGTATTCGCAAGAAAGATCGTAACGATCTGACTGTGATTGCGGTCGATGCAGGCGCCAGCGTGGCAGGTGTGTTTACGCAAAACCGTTTTTGCGCAGCGCCGGTGCAGGTGTGTCGTGCCCATCTGGCAGCGCATGGCAATGCCGATATGCGTGCGCTGGTCATCAACACCGGTATCGCGAATGCGGGTACCGGTGAACAAGGCCTTGCCACATCGAATACCACCTGTGAAGCACTGGCTGCTTTGCTTCAGGTGGATGCTAGCCAGATTCTGCCGTTCTCAACCGGTGTAATTCTTGAGCCGCTGCCTGTCGATAAGCTAGTGGCCGGTTTGCCTGCTGGCATTGCTGGTCTTGCTGCAAACAATTGGCACGCTGCAGCGCACGCCATTATGACCACTGACACGGTGGCCAAGGCTGCATCGCGTCAGATCACGATTGCAGATAAAACGATCACCCTCACCGGTATCTCCAAGGGTGCCGGCATGATCAAACCCAACATGGCGACCATGCTGGGTTTTATGGGCACCGATGCCGGTGTCGCGCCAGAACTGCTGGCAGCAACATTGAAGACTGTTGCCGATGAATCGTTCAATGCCATCACCGTAGATGGTGATACCTCCACCAACGATTCTTTTGTGGCTATTGCCACGGGCAAATCGGGCGTGCAGTTCACCACCGGCCAGGAAGCCGGTTGGACTGAATTCGTTGCCGCATTCACCGCTTTAGCACAAGAGTTGGCGCAAGCTATCGTGCGCGATGGTGAAGGCGCCACTAAACTGATTACCGTTGCCGTAAGCGGTGGCAAAACGCGTGAAGAGTGCCGCGCGGTCGCTTATGCCGTGGGCCATTCTCCGCTCGTTAAAACGGCTTTCTTTGCCTCGGATCCCAATCTGGGTCGAATTCTGGCAGCGATCGGTTATGCCGGTATCGCTGATCTGGATGTCGACAACATCCGTGTCTGGTTGGCCAGCCAGGCGGGAGAAACGCTGGTGGCCGAACGGGGTGGCCGTGCCGCTGCCTACACCGAAGATCAGGGTGCTGCCATCATGGCGGATGCCGAAATCACCGTCCGTATCGACCTGGCGCGTGGCAATGCCCAAGCTACGGTGTGGACCTGTGATCTGTCTTACGATTACGTCAAAATAAACGCCGATTACCGCAGCTAATTTCCACTCGTCACCTTGAAAGTGCCTCCCATGTATACGATTGCACCGAGCATTCTTTCTGCCGACTTTGCCCGTCTGGGTGAAGAGGTGCGTAATGTGATTGCAGCGGGCGCCGATTGGATTCACTTCGACGTGATGGACAATCATTACGTGCCCAATCTCACGATCGGCCCCATGGTGTGCGAAGCGATTCGTCCGCATACGAAAGCACCGATTGATGTGCACCTGATGGTGTCGCCGGTCGATGGTCTGATTGAATCCTTTGCCAAAGGAGGTGCAGACTGGATCAGCTTCCATCCGGAAGCCTCGGCGCATGTGGATCGTTCGTTGGCGCTCATCCGCTCAGCCGGTTGTAAGGCCGGCCTGGTTTTAAACCCGGCCACCCCAATCGATTGTCTGGATTGGGTGATGGATCGCCTGGATCTGATACTGCTCATGTCGGTGAATCCCGGCTTTGGTGGTCAGGCATTCATCCCGGCCACGCTCGATAAGCTGAAAGCCGTGCGTGCCAAAATTGATGCGTACAGTGCTAAAACCGGTCGCCAGATCAAACTGGAAATCGATGGCGGTATCAAGATCGATAACATTGCTGAAGTTGCCCGTGCGGGTGCCGATACCTTTGTTGCCGGCTCGGCGATTTTTAATACGGCAGACTACGCGGCAACCATTGCCGCGATGCGCGAGCAATTGACGAAGGTCTGATCATGGCCGTTGTCCCGGAGGCGCTGAACTTAGCGCGTAGCCTCACTATTGATCTGGATGGCACGCTGGTCGACACCGTGCTCGATCTGCATCAGGCCTGTAATGCCATGCTGGCAGAGCTACAAATGCCAGATCGTTCCGTAGAAGAAATTGGTCGTTTTGTTGGTCGTGGCACCAATACTCTGGTTCGTCGCTGTCTGACGGATGACGCCACAGGTGCCGCCCCGAGTGACGAATGTTTTGAGCATGGGCTGGCAGCCTACCTCAAGCACTACACCCGTATTAACGGCAGCCATGCCAAGGTTTATCCCGGCGTCAAAGAAGGTTTAGCGGCACTGCAGGCCGCGGGCTACCCCATGGCCGTGGTCACTAATAAGCCGGTTAAATTTACTGTGCCTTTGCTTGAAGCCACCGGCCTGGCGCCTTATTTCCAGACCGTGATTGGGGGCGACTCCACGCCGAACAAAAAGCCGGCACCGGATCCCATCATTCTGGCGTGTGCCGAAATGTCGGTGTCGCTTGCGCATAACATTCACGTGGGCGATTCGGGTAACGATATTCAGGCTGCCCAGGCCGCTGGGTGTGCTGCAGTCGGGGTGACCTATGGTTATGCCGAAGGCTATCCGATCAAGGTTGAAGACTGTGATGCACTGGTGGCGGGGCTCGATGAGCTTGCACGCATGTTGCCAGGCAGGGCACACTAAGCGGAACCATTGAGACGAATTATGAATACCTCGCACACGCACCATCCGCTATGCGTTACCGATCCGGGCGCCGCCGCTGCCTTTCAACGCCTGGCGGCCGAAGGCTACAACCGGATCCCTGTCACGCTTGAAACGCTGGCAGATCTGGAAACACCGCTCTCGCTATATCTCAAGCTGGCCAACGCGCCCTATACCTTTCTCTTTGAGTCGGTACAGGGTGGCGAGCGCTTCGGTCGTTATTCTTTCATCGGTCTGCCAGCCAATACCCGTTTAACCGTGCATGGGCATGAGCTGACGCGCGTACACAACGGCCAGGTCGTTGAATCCAAAACCTCGGTCGATCCATTGGCCGACATTGCCGCCTACCAGGCCAGTTTCAAAGTGCCGCATCAACCGCATCTGCCGCGCTTCTGCGGTGGCCTAGTGGGTGTGTTCGGTTACGACACGGTGCGCTACATCGAACCGCGCCTGGCAAAGAGCAGCCATCCCGATCCGCTGGGTACGCCCGATATTCTGCTCATGCTGGTGGAGACGCTGGCCATTGTGGATAACCTCTCCGGCAAACTCACCCTGGTGCATTACGCCGATCCGACACAGCCGAATGCTTTTGAAAGCGCAGGAGAGTTGTTGGAAGGCTTGCAGCAGCGTCTGCACGCCCCTGCCGTTGCGCCTGATGTGGGGCCCGCCAAGGTCGACACGCATGCACCGGTATCCATGTTCGGTGAAGCGGCCTTCAAAGCCGCGGTGCTCAAAGCCAAGGATTACATCACCGAAGGTGATGTCATGCAGGTGGTGCTGTCGCAGCGCATGCAAAAGCCGTTCCATGCGCACCCGCTATCGCTGTATCGCACGCTGCGTGCGTTGAACCCATCGCCCTATATGTTCTATGTGGATGCGGGCGATTTCCATGTGGTCGGTTCGTCACCAGAAATTCTGGTGCGTCTGGAGAATGAAGCGGAGGGCCAGGCGCCTAAGATCACCCTGCGCCCGATTGCCGGTACGCGGCCGCGTGGGGCTACGCCCGAAGCCGATGCTGCCCTGGCCGCGGACTTGCTGGCCGATGAAAAAGAATGCGCCGAACATACGCAGCTATTAGATCTTGGCCGCAATGATGTGGGCCGCGTTGCCCAAACCGGTAGCGTCAAATTGACTGATCGTATGGTCATCGAGCGATACTCGCATGTGATGCACATTGTTTCTAATGTCGAAGGCGATCTGCAGCCGAATCTGAGCGCGATGGATGTGCTCAAAGCGACGTTCCCTGCAGGCACTGTATCGGGTGCGCCCAAGGTGCGGGCGATGGAAATCATCGATGAGCTGGAGCCTGTAAAGCGCGGCGTCTATGCCGGTTCGGTCGGTTATCTGGGCTTTAGTGGGGATATGGATCTGGCCATTGCCATTCGTACCGCCGTGATTAAAGACGGTATTCTCAATGTGCAGGCGGGTGCGGGCATTGTGGCGGATTCGAACCCCGATGCCGAATGGCAGGAAACACAGAACAAGGCGCGTGCGGTCATTCGTGCCGCCGAGTTGGCGGAAGCGGGCTTGGTGCCGCACATCAGCGTCGGCAAGTAACGCAGTTACCTAAAAGTACAAAGGCCCGTGAAACTTAATTCACGGGCCTTTGTTATTGCAGCAGCGCTAAATTACTTAGCAGCCTTTTTGCCAGCAGCCTTAACAGCGGCGTTGGTCACGGTGTTTACACCGGCTTCGGTCATGTCCGAAGCTTGCTTGGCCATTTTGTTCAGGTTGTCGAAAGCCGAGTTAGCAGCAGCAACAGCTTGCTTTACAGCAGCCATGGCAACGTCAGAGCCGTAAGGTGCCGAAGAGGCAGTCTTGTGGGCCAGATCCTGAGCAGCCTTGTTCAGCTCGCCGAACTTGCCTTGAAACAGCTTGTTCATTTCTTCAGCAGCGCCGGTCGAAATTTCGTAAACGCTACGCGAGTACGAAACAGCCTTTTCAACAGCAGGCTGTGCCAGTTGAGCTTGCAGAGCAGCGGCTTCTTGTGGGGTCTTGGCGCCGAGCATGGTCTTAACAGTCTTTGCGTTGTCAGCAAACACTTCACGTGCGGTGTGAAGGTTCAGGGCAGCAAGGCTCTCAGCCGTCGACAGGGCGGTTTGAGCAACCGACAGCAGCAGGTCGATGTTTGCTTTGTTCGAGGCAAAAACTTGGTCCAGGTTCAGATTCGGGGTCATATCAGGCTCCTAATAAGCGGGTATTGCAGCGGGTATCAAAGGGAAAGGCGGAATAAATCTACTAGCGGAGCAGGCCAAAAACAGGTTTTGTGCACCGCAACAATTCACAGTATAGGGGCTAATTTCCCGAAGTCAAGGACGCTTCTGCTTTTTATGTGGCGCTTTCTGGGCGAGAATGTCACTTTTATTGCAAACCCCCGCTACAACGGGCGCAAGGATTGGCAGCATGCTTTTAATGATCGATAACTACGACAGCTTCACCTACAACCTGGTTCAGTACTTTGGCGAACTGGGTCAGGAGGTCAAGGTCATTCGTAACGACGCCATTACCGTCGAAGAGATCGGCCGCCTCAAGCCCAACTATCTGGTGATTTCTCCTGGGCCCTGTGCACCGGCTCAAGCAGGTGTTTCGCTGGCCGCTATTAAAGAATACGCCGGCAAGATTCCGCTGCTGGGTGTTTGCCTGGGCCATCAGGCCATTGGCGAAGCCTTTGGCGGTAAAGTCATCCATGCCAAACAGCTCATGCACGGTAAAACCTCGCCGGTCTTCCATAAGGATGTGGGCGTATTCCGTGGCCTGCCTAATCCCATTACCTGCACCCGTTACCACTCGCTGGCCGTCGAGCGTGCCACCTTGCCTGAGTGCCTGGAAGTCACCGCAGAAACCGAAGACGGCGAAATTATGGGCATGCGCCATAAAACGCTGGCGGTGGAAGGTGTGCAATTCCATCCGGAATCCATACTCACCGAGCAGGGGCACCAGATGCTGGATAACTTTCTCAAAGAGTTCAAAGCATGAGTGGCGCGATCGACTTCACGCCCAAAGAGGCATTGCAACGGCTGATTGAACATCGCGAGATCTTTCATGAAGAAATGACCTCGCTCATGCGTCAGATCATGCGCGGCGATGTATCGCCCGTTATGATTGCTGGCATCCTTATTGGTCTGCGCGTTAAAAAAGAAACGATTGGTGAAATTACGGCAGCGGCAGAGGTGATGCGCGAGTTGGCCACGCCCGTGCCAGTGGCGGATCCGGGCAATCTGCTGGATATCGTTGGTACCGGTGGTGATGGTGCGCATACTTTTAATATATCCACTACAGTCATGTTTGTGGCGGCGGCGGCCGGTGCCAAAGTGGCCAAGCATGGTGGTCGTTCGGTCTCCAGCCAGTCAGGTAGTGCCGATGCGCTGGAAGCGCTGGGTGCCCGGCTGGATCTCAATGCTGACCAGGTAGCCCAGAGCATCGCCCAAACGGGCATTGGCTTCATGTTCGCACCCAACCATCACAGCGCCATGAAGCATGCGGCACCGGTGCGTAAAGAACTGGGTGTGCGTACGCTATTTAATATACTGGGCCCGCTTACTAATCCGGCGGGTGCACGCACGCAGCTGCTGGGCGTGTTCCACACCGATCTAGTCGGTATTCTGGTGCGCGTATTGCAGCGCCTGGGCAGCCGCCGAGCATTGGTGGTGCATGGCCTCGATGGCCTGGACGAGATTTCGTTGGCGGGGCCAACGCTAGTCGGCGAACTAAAAGACGGCGAAGTCCGCGAATATCAGATCAAGCCGGAAGACTTTGGTATCGCCCCGGCGCCGATCAGCGCCTTGCAGGTCGCCAACCCAGCCGAATCGATTGCCCGCATGAAGGCAGTGCTGGCGAATGAGCCGGGCCCTTCGCAAGATATCGTGCTGCTCAATGCTGGCGCCGCACTTTATGCGGCAGGGCATGCCGAAAGCATTGCCCAAGGCATTGAACAGGCCCGTGCCGCCATTGCTTCGGGCGCCGCGCTTAAAAAACTCAACGAATTCGTCGCCTTTACCAATAAGTAATCAAGAACGCAGACTCATGACTCAAAAAAGCGACATCCTCGCCAAAATCATTGCCACCAAAGAAGCCGAAGTCAAAGCCGGTTATGCCCGGTGTTCGCTAGCTGACATGGAAATGCTGGCTAAAGCGCAGCCGCCAGCACGGGATTTCGTGGGGGCCATCAAAGCCAAACTCGAAGCCAAGTTGCCGGCCGTCATTGCCGAAGTTAAAAAGGCTAGCCCCTCTAAAGGCGTGATTCGCGCAGACTTTGATCCGGCTGCGATTGCCGCCTCGTATGCCGCGCACGGTGCTGCCTGCCTATCCGTGCTGACGGATGTCGATTATTTCCAAGGGGCCAATGCCTATCTGCAGGCAGCGCGTGCCGCCTGTGACCTGCCAGTGATTCGCAAAGACTTCATCATCGACCGCTGGCAGATCGCCGAAGCGCGCGCCATTGGGGCGGATGCCATTCTGCTGATTGTGTCGGCACTCACCGATAATCAATTACACGACCTAGAAGCCTACGCCTTCAGCCTGGGCCTGGCGGTGTTGGTTGAAGTGCACGATGGTGAAGAGCTCACGCGGACGCTCACGCTGAAAACCCCGCTCATCGGCATTAACAACCGCAACCTGCGCACCTTTGAAGTGTCGCTCGATACCACGCTCAAGCTGAAAGACCGTATTGGCGCGGATCGCATCGTCGTGGCCGAAAGCGGTGTCCTGGCCCCGGCCGATGTCAAAACCCTGCGTGATGCCAACGTGCACACCTTCCTGGTGGGCGAAGCCTTTATGCGTGCGCCAGAACCGGGAGTTGAGCTGGCACGGCTGTTTGCTTGAAAAGGAGTGGCCTGCATTGACGATCAGTGCAAACCCTCTAGAATGAAAGCATGAAAGCCCACACCCAGCGCGAAGCAGAGATAATGAAGATGCTTGTGGATCTGTTTGCGAGTAAAAGCGCAGATCTGGTAAAGCATCGTGTGTTGCTGTTCGGTTCTCGTGCACGGGGCACCGCAAAGCAACGGTCCGATTTTGATTTAGCGGTTGATGGGGATCAACCGCTACCTATTGATAAATTCTACGAATTGGAAGACGCACTTGAGGCGCTGCCAACGCTTTATAGCTTTGATTGGGTTGACCTGGCCAGTACTAACAGCCGTTTTCGTGATGAAGTCCTCAAGTCGGCGCAGATCATTTATCAGGGCTGAATAAACGAGTAGCACGGAATCGTATGTCGCATACGTACGATGCTAAAGATGCGCTCAAGGTCTACGAAAAGCTTGAGCAGTTTGTAGAACCCTTAAAGGCTTTAGTGAAAAACCTCAAAGCAGCTGGTGCTGTTTAGTAGTGCCTAGGCGGTGGGCGAAGTCTTTATGCGGGCGCCAGAGCCGGGGGTTGAGCTGGCACGTCTGTTTGTCTGAGTGCTATATAAATCAGCGGGTTGACCTGTTGAGTGTAGTCGGTTAGGATCAATAAACGATCCTAACCGACTACACTCAATGCAAATTATCGACCCCTCTTTGTTAGGCTTTCAGCCGCTCGCCATCGCCCGAGACCGTTTCCAGCTGGCTTTTGTGCGGGCTGTCATGCTGGCAGCGCCTGGCCGACTGGTTGTTAAAGGCGGTATGGCGATTCGTGCCGAGCTGGATGGTGTCCGCATGACCGAGGGTGTGGACTTTGATCGGGCGGCCGGGATATCGCTGGAATTCACCGCCAATGCCATTAAACAAGGCCTCAAGCAAGCCTGCGTTATGTGTGGCGTGCATGATGCACAAATCACAGAAAGCAAAAAAACGGCATCCACCTTGCGCATCAAGCTACAGGGCAACTTGCCCGAAGGGGGCGTTATCAGCTTTAAGGCAGAAGCTTCTAGTCGGCACGAAACCTTTGCTGATCAATATAAGACGGCGCTGCCACTAAAGCCGCCGCCGTCTTATCGTCTGGCACCCATTACGATGAGTGTTTACCCGCTCAACGTATTGCTGGCCACAAAGATTGCAGCGCTCATGAGCCCGGAGCGCAATGTGCCCCGTGATGTGTATGACATCAAACGCATGCTTGACGTAGGTGCGACGCCAGAAGGCCTGCATGACCTAGTTGAGCCTGCGCAGCTGCGTGAATTTGGTACAGCGGTGTGGGCGAAGGTTGGCGGCATTCATTACAATGCCTTTAAAACAGAATTGTTGCCGTTCGTCGGGCTGGCTACCGCAAAAGAGGTGACCGAAGAAACATGGGCGACCTGGTGTGCTGATGTCGCAGGTGCCGTTGAGCAGATTTGCCATGGCGCTTAAGCTCGATGGAGCGCTACAGATTTTGCGCGACCCGGATTGTCCCCGCGTATTAACGAGCAGTGAGCTCGTACAGTGGTTTGCAATGACCGGTATCGCCGCTTCTGAAGCCACCCAAAAACGCTGGATCGCCCAGATGAAAAAAGGCGGGCTCCTCAAAACAGTGCGCCGCGGCTTGTATCTCAATGCGCTGGCTAATCCTGCAGTGCAGTTAGATGAAGCGGCCGGTGCCATTTGTCGTGGCGCCATCGTTAGCCTGCAAAAGGTATTGGGGGATGCCGGTGTCTTAAATAACTACACCTCGTGGGTCACCTGTGTGGTTGCCTTGCCGCCAGCAAAGCTACAAAGCGGAAAAAGCACCTATGGTTTTGCCCGGCCCAGCACTGGCCCAGCTGAAACACAGGGCGGCCTATTTACATTTCAGGCTATACCCTTTGATCTGATTCATGTGGCCGGCTTGCTGGAGGATTGCCTTGAACAATTGCCCTATCAGCGTGCCACCCCTGAGAAAGCGTTTCTCGATTGGCTGTATCTGGGCGCAACACCCAAAAGTCACATGACCCCGCCGCCACTTGATCTGGACGCAGCGCTGCTAAACCAGCCCAGATTAAAGCGCCTGGCTGAAGCCATGGGGCTATCCAGAGGGCTAAAAGCGTGGCTGACAGAAAAGGCAGCATTTGATCACTCACCTGGCACGCGTGCGAATGCGCCTAGGGCTTAAAAAACCACAAGTGTTGCATTGTTGCAACAAAACAACACCTTTCGGCCAAATCTGTTGTATTTAAGTTGCTTTGCCCTTCGGGGTGTACCACAATCCACTCAACCACTCATCCGATGAGAGGTTCCTGGCAATAAAGCGTAAGCCGAGTTGCCATCAATCTTAAGGAGATCTCTAATGCAAAAGAAAATCGTTGCTCTAGCAGTTGCCGGTCTGTCGACCGCTGCTTTCGCACAAACCAACGTAACTATCTACGGTGTTGCTGACGTTTCGGGTCAGGGCTTCGCAATGAACAAGAGCAAGGCTGGTGACTACTCGTCGACCTCAGGCCAAGCCGCTTCGGGTAACACCTTCAACCTGCAATCGAACAGCTCGCTGATCGGTTTCAAGGGTACGGAAGATCTGGGCAATGGCCTCAAGGCTCTGTTCCAAGCTGAAACCACGCTGGCACTCACTGGTGGCAGCGCAGTTGCTTATGGTACTTCGAACAATGCTTTCGGTGCTATGCGTGACTCGTTCGTTGGTCTGAACAGCAAGTACGGTACGGCAATGGCCGGTTACCTGTCGACCCCACTGCGTGCTACCTTGGTTTCGTTTGATGTCATGCCAGGTGCAACGGGTTCGTCGCAGATCGACAAGATCTTCGGTACGGTTCGTTTCGGTGAGCGTAGCCTGAACGGTGGTAACAATTCGACCGCCGGTCAAGAATACGCTGCTTCGATCCGTGCAACGGCTATTGCTTACGCCATGCCAACAATGTACGGCTTTGACGCTTCGATCGCCTACACGGGTTCGAACAATAATGGTCGTGGCAATGGTACTGATTCTACTGGCTGTTCCGCTGGTGGTAGCGTTTCGGCTTGCTCGATCGCTCCTCAAAGCGCGTTTGGTCTGAACCTGGGCTGGACCGGCTACGGCGTAAGCATCAAGGGTGCCTTCCAACAGCAGGGTTACAACACGATTAACGATGATGTAAATGCAACTGCATATACTTCGTACTTGGTTGGTGCTTCATACACTGGTATTCAAAACCTGAAAGCTTCGGTTGCCTACGCACGTAACACCCTGGGTGTTTCGGGCAATTCAGCTGTTACAGCTGACGGTGCAGGTAAGATCTCCAACAACCAACTGTACACAGGTGCTTCGTACCGCATGGGCAACTGGGAACCGCGTGTTTCGGCTGTTTGGTCGAGCGACCTGAATGGTACCGATGCTCAGCAAAACGGTGCACGTCAGTGGACTGCCAACGTTGGTTACTACCTGAGCAAGCGTACGCAGGTGTACGGTCTGGTTTCGAACCTGAACAACTCGGCTAACCAGAACTACTCGTTCGGTCAACAGTCGAACAATCTGAAGCCAACTGGCGGTCAGAACATGTTCACGTATGGTATGGGTATGCGTACTACGTTCTAATCTGACTTAGGTCAAATTAGTACTTAAAACGGGCGCTTCGGCGCCCGTTTTTATTTGTCTGTAATTTTGTGGTGCTTGTAGAATGCGGATATGAATACACAACAGGCATTGCGGCTGGCGTTCCAGCATTTAAATGGCGGTAATTTAGGGGCTGCCGCCCAATTATTTAATGGCGTGCTGCAACAGGAGCCGCAGAACGTTGCTGCGTTAAATGGCCGAGGGTTTGTTGCCCTTCAGCAAAACGCATTACCTCAAGCCCAAGCCGATTTACAGGCGTCCTTATCGATCAACGCCAAACAACCCTTTGCGCACAAGATGTTGGGCATTGTGTTGGGTGCGATGGGTCAGTTTGATGCGTCCATGCAGGCTTTTGCTGCTGCGTTATCGCTAGACGACAAAGACCCGGAAGTATATTTCAACCGGGCTAATTTTCGTTTCCAGGTGGGGCAGGCGCAGGAAGCGCTGGCTGATCTGGATGCGGCAATCAAACTCAAAGGCTCGTATCTGGAAGCGCGCTCGAATCGAGCCAACTTACTCATTCAGCTGGGCGAATATGCGCGTGCTGAAAAAGATCTGGATTATCTGGTGGCTAAAGTTATCAATAACCCTGATATTTGGGTCGCATTGGGTCTGGTCCGTTATAAAGTAGGCAAGTATCAAGGTGCTATGCAATGTAATGAGCGGGCGTTGCGTTTAGTGCCTAACCACCCGGATGCGCTGTTAAATAGTTCCAGCGCCATGCATGATCAAGGTGAGTATCCTGCTGCGCTGACCTGGGCCGATAAAGCCATTGCCGCGACTCCGCAACGTGCTGAATCTCATTACGCCAGAGCGCAGGCGCTGATGGGCATGCATCGGTTTGAAGAGGCTGTAGCGGCTTATACGCGTGCGATTGAACTGAACCCAAGCTATGCAGAGGCCTGGATGGGCCGCGGTTTAACGAAGTCTCGCCTACGCGACCTGAGTGGAGCAGCACTGGATTATGACCAGGCCATTGCATTGCGGCCGACCTATGACGAAGCATTTTTTAATCGCGGCCATGTGTATCTGGAACACCACGATTTTGCCAAGGGCTGGGCAGACTATGAGCACCGATTTGGTATGCCATCGTTAGGCATCAAAAATCTGCCGGACATACCGGTGTGGCAGGGTGAGCCCATAGCAGCCTCTGCAGGTAAATTGCTGGTGCGCGGTGAACAAGGCCTCGGTGATCAGATCATTTTTGCATCGGTGTTGCCAGAGCTATTGAAGGTGGTTGGCTCGGTGTGTTTGCAACTGGAGCCACGGCTGGTGCCTTTGTTCCAGCGGTCATTTCCCGACCTTGAGGTGATGAGCCATGATAAAAAGCCGCCGGTTGATGTGGCGGCGCAGATTTGTATTGGTAGTTTGTCGCAGTATTTCCGTAAGGATGTCGCTGCGTTTGCGGGTGCGGCGATGCCTTATCTGAAGGCGGATGCAGAGAAGACGGCAGCATTCCGCAAAGCACTGGCACCGAATGGCGAACGCATTATCGGTTTGAACTGGCGCAGTTTTCGCAACAAATACGCCAATGAAAAGTCGATGGGGCTGCTGGATATGGCGCCCTTCTTTAATCTGCCGGGTTGCACGGTGGTTAATCTGCAATACGGTGATGTAAAAGACGAGATCCGCGCTGCCGAGGCCGCAGGTCTGCACTTTAATAACGCGGTGACGATAGACCTGACCAAAGACATTGATGGCATTGCTAGCCTGGTCGATGCCTGTGATGTGCTGGTGAGCACCAGTAACACTACGGTGCATATTGCCGGAGCGTTGGGCAAGCCGGTGCTGCTGATGTTGCCATATCGTTCGGGCAAGCTCTGGTACTGGTCTGAAGCCAAGGGTGAGGGCTCGTTGTGGTATCCGAGCATCCGCACCTTCCATCAAGATGCACAGGGTGATTGGGCGAGTACAATTGATGCTGTTAAAAAGGCACTTGTTGAGAAGGTATAAGCATCATGTCTCGCATTCAAATGGCTGTTGGTTTCGATCCGCGTGAAGCGGTGGCGTATCACGTGTTCTGTCAGAGCGTGCTGGCGCGCGCCTCGCAGCCGGTGGCGTTTACCCCATTAGCGCTGAACACCTTCAACAGTTATACCGAAGCGCATACAGACGGCAGTAACACGTTTATCTATTCCCGTTTCCTGACCCCCTATCTAATGGATTACCAGGGCTGGGCGATCTTTGCCGATGGCGACATGATCTGCCTGGACGACATTGCCAAGCTTTGGGCACTGCGCGACGAGAGTAAAGCAGTCATGGTGGTCAAGCATGACTACAAAACCAAAGCGCATGAAAAGTACCTGGGCAACAAGAACCAGGATTACCCGCGCAAGAACTGGTCGAGTGTGATTCTGTGGAATTGTGCGCACCCGGCGAATCGTTGCTTAGATCCGCAGTACGTGATGACGCATCCGGGTTCTCATTTGCACCGCTTTGCCTGGCTGGACGACGCGCTGATTGGCGAGATTCCTCAAGAATGGAATTGGCTGACCACGGAGTATCCGGATAACTACGAAGCCAAGCTCTTGCATTACACGCTGGGTACGCCTTGCTTCAAAGATTACACCGACTCCGAGATGGCAGAGCTATGGCACGCGGAACACGCCAAGATTAATCAGGGCATGGGCGTTTAAGCCTTTCATTGCAGCTCGATGGCAAAAAAGAAATCGGCCTTTGATCGGGTGCAGAAGCGCCCGGCGGGTGCAGGCGCGATTGAAGCGTTGAATCAGCAAGGTTTGGGCTTGTTGCAGCAAGGTCAGTTCGCGGCGGGCGCAGCCTTGTTGCAACAGTCTTTGGCTCAGAACGCAAAGCAGCCTGAAGTAAGTTACAACCTCGGCTATGCCTTGCAACAGCTGGGGCGATTGGAAGAAGCCTTGGTTGCGTATACGCAAGCGGTGAGCCTGATGCCCGATGATCTGGATGCGGTGATGAGCCGCGGGCGTGTGCGCGCCAGCCTGGGCCAGTTCGAGGGGGCGGCGGCAGATTTTGCGAAAGCAACGCGCCTGGTGCCACAAAGCCCGGATGCCTGGAATAACCTGGGCAATGTACTGCTCGATCTAGAGCGGGAAATCGATGCGATTGCTGCGTATGACAAAGCGCTGGCATTGCGCCCGAATTTTGCGCAGGTATTGTTTAATAAAGGCAAAGCCCTGGGTGCACTCGAGCGTTATACGGAAGCAGCTGCAGCTTACGAGCAAGCATTGGAATTGAACCCCCAATATGAAGAGGCCAAGTGGCATTTGTCTTGGGTAAAGCTGGTGCTAGGTGATTTTGCACAGGGCTGGCCGCTGTTTGAAGCGCGCTGGACGATACCGCAGCTCGGTAACCAACGACGCTATCCGCAGTTAGTGCAGTGGCTGGGCAAAGAATCGATCACGGGCAAATCCATCCTGCTTTATGCCGAGCAAGGCCTGGGCGATACGCTGCAGTTCTGCCGTTATGTGCCGGTGTTGCAGGCGCTGGGTGCCAAAGTGAGCCTGGCGGTGCAGGCGCCGTTGGTGTCGTTGCTGGCAGGCCAATGGCCGGATGTGCCGGTGGCTGAGTCTTTTGCGGACGTATCGGGTTTTGATCTGGCGACACCGTTGATGAGTTTGCCGCTGGCGTTGGGCACGATGCTGGAAACAATTCCTGCCACGGTGCCTTATATTCAGGTGAGTGATACAGCGCCGGCTACTAACAGTGGTCGACCGCGGGTGGGGCTGGTCTGGTCGGGTAGTGCGGGCCACAAGAATGATAAAAACCGGAGCATGGCTTTATCGGTGTTGGCACCGCTCTTTGAATTGCCGGTGGATTGGGTCTGTTTGCAACCGGATGTGCGCGAGAGCGATCGTGCCTGGTTGGCAGCGCACCCGGAGGTGGTTTTGAATCAACCGGCGTTAACGGACTTTGCCGAAACGGCGCGCATCATTGCCGGGCTCGACTGGGTGGTGACCGTCGATACGGCGGTGGCGCATCTGGCGGGAGCTTTGGGCAAGGACGTCTGGTTGTTGCTGCCGACCGGCCCGGATTATCGCTGGTTGCTGGACCGGACAGATTCGCCCTGGTATCCCACGGCACGCCTGTTCCGCCAGTCTGAACGCGGTGATTGGGCTGGTGTAATTAATGTTGTTCGAAATTTAATTTTGAGCAACAACCCGTAAAATTTACTGGTAGACTGTGCCCTTGAAAAGCATCAGACAAATTAATTTATCCGTTGCTTCCGCGCAGCGATTGGTTCGTGAACTCGCACAGGACTCGGCGCGGGTGTTCTTTACGAAGCATGCGCGTTTACGTATGCGCCAGAGGTATATTGATCGAGGCCAAGTCGTTGATGTGCTGACGCTTGGTCGTGTGATCGAAGCGCCTGCTCGTCAGGCAGCAGGTGATTGGCTGTTTAAGATGGCGTATGTGTCCAAAGGTGATGACGTAACGGTTGTGGTGAGTCTGGATCAGGATGAGGGCGGCAATCTCGTGGCCGTTATAACGGTTTATTGAGGTGGGTATGGGTATGTATCACTACACGGAATGCGGGCTAAAAGATGTCTGGCTGCTTAATGGGTTTAAGGAGCTCGATACACCCTATGGAAAGGCGGTATCGGTAGAGCGTGCCGAGCTTCTTGATCGTGAAATCGCGCGGTTGTTAGTTGATAAGTCGAGAAAGCTGCGTGGCGCCGAGTTTCGTTTCTTACGTAAGCAACTGTCACAGTCACAGGTATCGCTGGCGGCTGCGTGGGGTTTAAGCCATGAAACGGTGGCGAAGTGGGAACGGACAGGTAATTTGCCGGCGATGGCGGATCGTTTTATCCGGGCTTACTGGAAAGAAGTTCAAGATGGCAATGCTCATATCGTTGAATTGCTGGCAAGGTTAGCGAATGCAGATGCCGAATCTAACAATGGAGAGGCGCAGGACAAGATTGTTTTGAAAGAAACGCGCGCCGGTTGGAAGCAAGCGGCCTAAACCATGGAGCGCCAGAGTATGTTTTATAAATCGATAGCGAATTTGAGACTCATCGTAATGTTGGTGCTTTGTCTGGCTGGCTGTGCATCGGGCGGTTTTGGTAGTTCGGAAAGTCTCGATAATATCCAGCAGCAGTTGCTCGGTGATATGCCGCTGCCGCAAGGTTCCAAGATCAGTAACGATCAGTCATTGATTCTGGGTGGCGGGCCGCAGTGGACCGGCCGCATTGTGATCAGTACACCGCAGGGCCCATCGGATACCTTTGCCTTCTTTCGCGATCAATTCCCTAAAGCGGGTTGGACCGGCATTTCTTCCATTAAGGCCAAGACCAGTATTCTGGTGTTTGCCAAGGGTGATCGCACTGTGACGGTAGAGATTAACGAAAGCGGTACCTTTGCCAGCGGCGGTTCTATCGTTAATCTGACGGCGGCGCCGAAGGGTGGTACGGGGCCGGTGAATGTGACACCCGGACAGAGTCAGCCGCCGCGCTGATGGGGCGTAGCACCGGTCAGAAAGGCGTCACGCTGATTGAGGTGCTGATTGGCCTGGCGTTGCTGGTCATGCTGGGCATGATGGCTGTACCCTCTTTTGCTGATTATCTGGAACGGCAGCGTTTGAAGTCTGCCGCAGAAAGCCTGGCGACGAGTTTGAATCTGGCACGCTCGGAGGCGCTGGCGCAGCAACAGTTTATGTACGTGCAATTGGCCGGACAGGGCGGTGATCGCTGGTGCTATGCCGTTTCCCGGGAGGCAAAGTGCGATTGCTTTTCAACGGCCTGCGAGGCATTACAACGGGGGGATGCGGCCAAGCTGCCCGGTGTGCTGCTGGGCGGGGCGAGCCGTTCCACCTTCCGTTTCAATTGGAAGAATGGCTCAGCAACGGGTGCCAATGGTACGGCCAGTTTTGTGGGGCAAAAGACCGGCCAACAGCTTTGTGTGGTGCTGAGTAATCTGGGGCGGGTTAGAATCATTACTTCCAAGACCAATCCCGTTGCCGGGTACCCGCAGGATGCGACCTGTCGTTAAGCTATGAGCCACCATCACAAACATCGGCATGTGCCGACCGCTGAACAGTCTTCTTACGTCAATGATTTTGATCTGATCATTGTAGGCGGCGGGTTGACCGGTTCTGCGTTGGCAGTGGCATTGGCCGATACTTCGTTGCGTATTGCCCTGGTGGATGCGCGAGCGCCGAGCCGCCCTAAAGCATGGCCCGCTCAGTGGGATAACCGGGTCTACGCGATTAGCCCGGGCAGTGCCGACTTGCTGGCGCAGATTGGCTGCTGGGGGCATTTGACCCCGGATCGTTTGCAGCGCGTGGCGCAAATGGTGGTGAGCGGTGATTCCGGTGGCGTCATTAACTTCTCAGCTTTTGATATTGGTACGGAAGAGTTGGCGTGGATTGTCGAGTCGTCTGAAATGGCCTGTGAGCTATGGACCTCGGTGAGCCGCCAGCGCAATGTCACCTGTTTTTGTCCGGCTATGCCTGCAGCGTTTAAGGTGGGTGCCGAAGCCGCCGAGCTGACGCTGGAAGGCGGCCAGGTATTGCGCGCCAAGCTGGTGGTGGGCGCTGATGGCCGAGAGTCCTGGGTGCGTCAGCAAATGGGTTTGAGCAGTCAGCATGATCCCTATAACGAATTAGGTGTAGTAGCGAATTTCCGAACGGAGTTGCCGCACTTTGGCACCGCCTATCAGTGGTTCCGCGAGGATGGGGTGCTGGCGTATCTGCCCTTAGCGGGTGGGGCGAGTGAGGATCAGGGGAAAATGATTTCCATGGTCTGGTCTGCGCCGGAGGAATTTGCCAAAGAATTGTTGGCGTTGCCCGCTGAAGAACTGGCTTATCGTGTGGCCAATGCCGGTGAAAATAAACTAGGCCAACTCACGTTGATGGCACCCGCCGCGGGCTTCCCGCTCAAGCTGGTGCGTGTGCCGCAAGTGGTGGCACCGCGCGTGGCACTGATTGGTGATGCGGCGCATGGTATTCATCCGTTAACAGGCCATGGCGTCAATTTGGGCTTTCAGGATGTGCGGGTGCTGGCCGATGTGATTCGATCGGCGCGCGCCGTGGATGATCTGGGGGATGTGCGTTTGCTATCGCGCTATCAGCGGGCACGCCGTGAAGAAGTGGTGATGTTGCAATCAATCACGGATGCGATGCGTAAATTGTTTGCCAGTAAGGTGCCG
>JBDLTI010000021.1:0-28359 GCA_039805865.1 Pseudomonadota bacterium
CATGCGGGCGCTCAGGTAGTCGGTTGTGCTAAAAAAAACCCGGCCGTAGCCGGGTTTTATAGGACGGGTTTCAGCTGATTATTCGAATTCGATAATGATCTGATCCACCGACAGCGATTCGCCAGCCTTGGCCGAGATCGACTTCACCTTCACGTCTTGTTCAGCCTTGAGGATATTTTCCATCTTCATGGCTTCAATGACCGCGAGCTTTTCTCCGGCCTTGACTTCCTGACCGACCGCTACCGAGACTTCGCGCAGCAGACCCGGCATAGGTGATAGCAGGAATTTCGACATGTCCGGCGCCTGTTTCTCGGGCATCAGGCAAAGCAGTTCGGCAGCGCGGGCGCGCATGACGATGAGATCAACCTGGGTGCCCCAATGGAATAGCCGGTAGGCCAGCTTGCGGCGTTCCAGCTGCATGGTGAACGGTTCGCCATTAACGGTGCCTTCAAAGAGCGCTTCGCCCAGCTTCCAATCGGAGCGCAGTTTGAACGTTTCGCCCGAGTAGGTGACATCGTAACCACCTTCGGCGGCTTCAACCGTAACGCTATGCGGGACACCATCACGCAGCACAACCCATTCGTCGCCGACCTTCAGCTCATGACCTGGCAATTGACCGGTAACGCGTGCAGCGCGGTCGATATAGGTACGGTGAACAAAAGCAGCGACACCGATGAGCAGTGCAGGATCATCGTGCGGCACATCGCTGGCGTCAAACCCCTTCGGGTACTCTTCAGCAATGAATGCCGTGGTGAAGTTACCGGCCTGGAAGCGCGGGTGTTGCATCAGCGCTGACTGGAATGGAATGTTCGACGAAATGCCGCGGATGACGAAGCTGTTGAGGGCATCACGCATGCGCTCGATGGCTTGTTCGCGGGTGGCTGCGTGAACGATCAGTTTGGCAATCATCGAGTCGTAGAACATCGAGATTTCGCCGCCGTCATAAACGCCGGTATCCACACGCACCTGGCCGGGCACTTCTTGTGGCGGTGAGAATTTCACCAGACGACCGGTTGAAGGCAGGAAGCCGCGGAACGGGTCTTCTGCGTTGATACGGCATTCCATGGCCCAGCCGTTGAGCTGCACATCAGACTGGCCGAAAGCCAGCTTTTCACCAGCGGCGACGCGAATCATCTGCTCAACCAGGTCGAGGCCAGTGATCAGTTCGGTGACAGGATGCTCCACTTGCAGACGGGTGTTCATTTCGAGGAAATAGAACGATTTGTCTTTGCCCACGACGAATTCAACCGTACCAGCCGATTGGTATTGCACGGCCTTAGCCAATGCAACCGCCTGCTCACCCATGGCTTTACGGGTGGCCGGGTCGATAAACGGCGACGGCGCTTCTTCGATCACCTTCTGGTGACGACGCTGGATGGAACAGTCACGTTCGTTCAGGTACACAATGTTGCCGTGCGCATCACCCAGCACCTGAATTTCAATGTGACGGGGTTCTTCGACAAACTTTTCAATGAAGACACGGTCATCACCGAAGGCGTTCTTGGCTTCGTTCTTACACGAGGCAAAGCCTTCGTAGGCTTCCTTGTCGTCAAAAGCGACGCGCAGACCCTTGCCGCCACCGCCAGCCGACGCTTTGATCATCACCGGGTAACCAATCCCCTTGGCAATTTCAACAGCTTCTTCTGGCGTACCGATCGGGTCGTTGTAACCCGGAATGGTGTTGACCTTGGCTTCGTTGGCCAGTTTCTTCGAGGCGATTTTGTCGCCCATCGATTCCAGTGCCAGTACCTTCGGGCCAATGAAAACGATGCCGTTCGCTTCGAGCTGACGGCAGAAGTCGGCGTTTTCCGAGAGGAAGCCGTAGCCCGGGTGCACTGCTTCAGCGCCGGTCTGCTTGCAGGCAGCGATGATTTTGTCGATGACCAGGTAGGATTCTTTCGAAGCCGCAGGGCCGATACAGACCGCTTCATCAGCCAGTTCGACGTGGCGCGCCGATGCATCTGCTTCCGAATATACGGCAACGGTTTTGATGCCCATCTTGCGGGCAGTCTTGATAACGCGACAGGCGATTTCGCCGCGGTTTGCAATCAGGATTTTCTTGAACATGTTTTTATCTCCCGGGCGATCAAAGCGGAATGTTGCCGTGCTTGCGCCACGGATTCTGGATGTCTTTATCTTTCAGCATGGCCAGCGAGCGGCAGATGCGCTTACGGGTTTCGTTCGGCATGATGACGTCGTCGATAAAACCGCGTGCACCCGCCACGAATGGGTTGGCAAACTTGGCCTTGTACTCGGCTTCGCGTTCAGCCAGTTTGGCTGGGTTGTTCTTTTCTTCGCGGAAGATAATTTCCACAGCACCCTTTGGCCCCATCACAGCAATTTCTGCCGATGGCCAGGCGAAGTTAACGTCGCCACGCAGGTGCTTCGAACTCATCACGTCGTAAGCGCCGCCGTAGGCCTTACGGGTAATCACAGTGACCTTTGGTACGGTACACTCAGCGTAAGCGTAGAGCAGCTTGGCGCCGTGTTTGATGATGCCGCCGTACTCTTGCGAGGTGCCTGGCATGAAGCCTGGTACGTCGACGAAGGTGACTACAGGAATGTTGAAGGCGTCGCAGAAGCGTACAAAGCGGGCAGCCTTAATTGAAGACTTGATGTCCAGACAGCCGGCCAGTACCAGTGGCTGGTTCGCAACGATACCTACCGGGCGACCTTCCATACGACCAAAGCCGATGATGATGTTCTTGGCGTAGTCTGGTTGAATTTCGAAGAAGTCGCAGTCATCAACGGTCTTGATGATCAGTTCCTTCATGTCATACGGCTGGTTCGGGTTGGCCGGTACCAGTGTGTCGAGCGAGAAGTCCAGACGGTCAGCGCTATCCAGCGTTGGCTGTACAGGCGGCTTTTCTTTGTTGCTCGATGGTAGGAAGTTGATCAGACGGCGCAGCATCATCAGTGCTTCAACGTCGTTTTCAAAGGCCAGATCAGCCACACCGGATTTGCTGGTGTGCGTGACGGCTCCACCCAGTTCTTCGGCAGTCACTTCTTCGTGCGTTACGGTTTTCACCACTTCCGGACCGGTCACGAACATGTACGAGCTGTCTTTGACCATGAAAATGAAGTCGGTCATGGATGGCGAGTAAACGGCGCCACCGGCACAAGGGCCCATGATCATCGAGATCTGTGGAATCACGCCCGATGCCATGACGTTGCGCTGGAATACGTCTGCGTAGCCACCCAAAGCAGCAACGCCTTCCTGAATACGAGCGCCGCCCGAGTCGTTCAGACCGATGACCGGTGCGCCAACCTTCATGGCTTGATCCATGATCTTGCAGATTTTCTCGGCGTGCGTTTCTGACAGCGAACCGCCCAGCACAGTGAAGTCTTGCGAGAAGACGAATACCAGACGGCCGTTCACTGTGCCGTAACCCGTAACAACGCCGTCACCCGGCAGCGATTGCTTTTCCATGCCGAAGTCAGTGCAGCGATGCTCTTTGAACATGTCCCATTCTTCGAAGGATTCCGGATCCAGGAAAAGTTCGATGCGCTCGCGGGCTGTCAGCTTGCCCTTGGCATGTTGCGCATCAATGCGCTTCTGACCGCCGCCCAGACGCGCTTGTTCGCGCTTCTGTTCGAGCTGATGGATGATGTCGTGCATGGTGGGACTCCTTAGGTGATATCCGGAATTACGAGCCAAGACCGGTGGTCGTTGGCGATGTTTGAGCAAGGGTTGTGCCTAAAAAGGCGGCCAGTAGCTGGCGAGCAGCCGAGGTAGGTGTCTGGCGTGCTTCATCGACCGCCTGGCGAATAGCCGGCAGCTGCGTGAGCACGGTGGGATTGGCGTGGAAGGCACGGCGCAGACCGGAGTCGATCAGACTCCACATCCAGGCCTGGGCCTGATGGCGGCGACGCTCGGCGAATTCACCGGTGGGCATCAGCGTGGAGCGGTACTTTTCGATGGCTTCCCAGAACTTTTCAATGCCGTCATGGTGCAGGGCGCTGAGCGCGAGCACCGGTGGCTGCCAGTTCGGGCTGGTCGGGCGCAGCATGCTCAGTGAGTTCTTCCACTGGGCAGCGGTGATGGTTGCCGCCCGCGGGTCAATATCTGCCTTGTTGATAATCACCAGGTCGGCAATCTCGACGATGCCTTTTTTAATGGCCTGTAGGTCATCACCCGCGTTGGGTAGTTGTAGCAGGCAGAACATGTCGACCATGCCGGCTACAGTGGTTTCCGATTGGCCAACGCCGACAGTTTCGACGATGATGACATCGTAGCCGGAGGCTTCGCAGAGCAGCATGGCTTCGCGCGTTTTTTCGGCGACACCGCCCAGCGAACCGGAAGACGGGCTGGGGCGGATGAACGCTTCTTCACGTACGGAGAGTTGTTCCATGCGGGTTTTATCACCCAGGATCGAACCGCCTGAGACGCTAGAAGAAGGATCGACGGCCAAGACGGCGAGTTTGTGGCCCTGCTTGATGAGCCACATGCCAAGTGCTTCGATGAAGGTCGACTTGCCGGCACCAGGCACGCCAGAAATGCCGATACGGATGGTGTTGCCCGTGCTGGGTAGGAGTGCGTTCAGCACTTGCTGGGCGCGGATCTGATGATCCTCACGCGTTGATTCGATGAGCGTAATGGCTTTAGCCAGTGCACGACGTTGCCCGGCGAGCACACCCGCTACCAAAGCCTGATCGGCTTCGGTGAGCGTTGTGACTTCTGCTGGGTGCATCGCTTTCATGCTGGGTGCAGTAAAGGGTTTACTTGGTCAGTGCTTTGCGAATCTCGGCCAATACGGTGCGAGCCGAATCCTCAATGCGCGTGCCTGGGCCGAAAATCGCCTTGGCACCGGCCTTGTACAGGGTGTCGTAGTCTTGTGCTGGAATCACGCCGCCCGCGAAGACGATGATGTCATCGGAGCCTTGTGCCTTCAGCGCGTTCACCAGGGTTGGCAGCAGCGTTTTGTGGCCGGCAGCCAGTGACGAGACGCCAATGGCGTGCACATCATTTTCGATCGCCTGACGTGCAGCTTCTTCCGGTGTCTGGAAGAGTGGGCCCATGTCGATGTCGAAACCGAGATCGGCAAAGGCCGTTGCCACGACTTTGGCGCCACGGTCGTGCCCATCCTGGCCGAGCTTGGCAATCATGATGCGTGGGCGGCGACCTTGTTCCAGAACAAACTTTTCGATGTCCTGTTTGATTTCTTCCCAGCTCTCCTGACCTTGCACAACGCCTCCGTACACACCGGAAATAGTTTGGTTGTTGGCGCGGAAACGACCAAAGATCTTTTCCAGCGCATCGGATACTTCACCGACCGTTGCACGCAGGCGGATTGCCTTAACGGTGAGGTCGAGCAAGTTGCCTTGACCAGATTTGGCTGATTCGGTCAGGGCGTTCAGTGCAGCTTCGACGGCGGCGCTATCGCGCGTGGCGCGGATCTTCTGCAGTCGGGCAACCTGGGCTTCACGTACGGCGTGGTTGTCGATGTCGAGAATGTCGATATCGTCTTCCTTGGCCAGCTTGTACTTGTTAACGCCAACGATCACGTCTTTGCCGGAGTCGATGCGCGCTTGCTTGTCAGCCGCACAGGTTTCCACCTGCATCTTGGCCCAGCCCGATTCCACGGCCTTGGTCATGCCGCCCATGGCTTCGATCTCTTCGATGATGCCCCAGGCCTTGTCGGCCATGTCTTGCGTGAGCTTTTCCATCATGTAGGAACCGGCCCACGGATCGATCACGTTAGTGATGTGGGTTTCTTCCTGAATGATTAGCTGCGTGTTGCGCGCGATACGTGCCGAGAATTCGGTTGGCAGGGCAATGGCTTCGTCGAGCGCATTGGTGTGCAGCGACTGGGTGCCGCCGAATACGGCTGCCATGGCTTCGATCGTGGTACGCACCACATTGTTGTACGGGTCTTGCTCGGTGAGCGACCAGCCCGAAGTCTGCGAGTGGGTACGAAGCATCAGCGACTTGGCGCTCTTCGGGTTGAACTCCGACATGATCCGGTGCCAGAGCAGACGTGCGGCGCGCATCTTGGCAATTTCCAGATAGAAATTCATGCCCACGGCCCAGAAGAACGACAGGCGGCCGGCGAAGGCGTCGACGTCGAGACCCGAGGCGATACCGGTGCGGACATACTCACGACCATCGGCCAGCGTGAAGGCCAGCTCAATCGCTTGATTGGCACCGGCTTCTTGAATGTGATAACCCGAAATCGAGATCGAGTTGAACTTCGGCATGTGCTGTGCCGTGTAGCCGAAGATGTCCGAGATAATCTTCATCGACGGCGTTGGCGGATAGATATAGGTGTTACGAACCATGAACTCTTTGAGGATGTCGTTCTGGATCGTGCCGGACAGTTTGTCTTGCGAAACGCCTTGTTCCTCGGCGGCCACAATATAGCCGGCCAGAATCGGCAGTACCGCGCCGTTCATGGTCATCGAGACGGAAATCTTATCGAGCGGAATCTGGTCGAAGAGAATCTTCATGTCTTCGACGGAGTCAATCGCCACACCGGCTTTACCAACGTCGCCCACCACGCGGGCATTGTCCGAGTCGTAACCGCGGTGCGTCGCCAGATCGAAGGCGACCGATACACCCTGACCACCGGCGGCCAGCGCTTTACGGTAGAAGGCGTTCGAGGCTTCAGCGGTGGAAAAGCCAGCGTATTGACGGATCGTCCAGGGCTTTACTGCATACATGGTGGGCTGTGGGCCGCGCAGGAACGGGGCAAAGCCCGGCAGGGTGTCGGCGTATTGCAGACCTTCGACATCTTGCTGGGTATAGAGTGGTTTGATGGTGAGGCCTTCCGGCGTGTGCCAGTCGAGACGGCTCAGATCACCTTCGGGCGATTGTTTGGCTGCAGCCTTTTTCCAGGCTTCAATGGCCTCGGGGGTGGCTTTGTTCGAATGACTCATGGCAAACCTCACGACGGAAATTCTTGACGGTTGCGGTGCAACACATCGCGCAGACGAACGCGCGACCTGTGCGTCGCAGGAAATGCTGCTTTGAGTGAAAAGCAGCAAACTGTGGCAGACTGCTGACAGCACACCACATATATAAACCGAATCATACGTTATTCATAATTATGGGCGCAACATCCCCGACACCCCCAAAAAAGACGCCACGCACCGCTCGGCAACCTATTGTTTCTTCAGCACTTTATCAAGAGGTGGCTAACCGTCTGCGCGAGGAGATTTTCGACCACGTGCTGCAGCCGGGGGATTGGATTGACGAACTGGCACTCGTTGCCCGTTATGGCATCTCCCGCACCCCGTTACGGGAGGCGCTGAAAGTGCTTGCGGTTGAGGGTTTAGTGACCTTGAAACCACGTCGTGGTTGTTATGTGGCTGAAATTTCCAAAGAAGATGCCGCCGAGATTTACCCTGTTTTGGCCATGCTCGAAGGCCGCTGCGCCTATGAAGCCACCCGTAAACTCGATGATGCGGCGGCGAACCGGCTACAGGCGTGCCACGATGCCTTGGAAGTAGCCGCCGCGGCCAATGAAATCCGTCAATTCTTTGAGGTTAATCAGGAGTTTCACCGGATTGTTCAGGAACAGGCGGGCAATCGCTGGCTGATCCAGATCATTAATGATCTGCGCAAAGTGCTGAAGTTGTCGCGATTGAATTCGCTCTCGCGCGTCGGCCGGTTGGATTCATCCCTTGCCGAACACCGGTTAATTCTCGCGGCGATGCTGGATCGGGATGCCGAAGGCGCGGATGCGGCAATGCGCGCGCACCTATTGGCAGGGCAACATGCGATTCAGAAGCAGATGAATGAGGGTGCCCCCCGCGAACGTAGCAACACCTAGGTGACTCTGAACCTGGGTTCAGTGAGGCCGCTGGCTAGCCGCATCAGGTTCACCCGCAAGGGGCGATCACAACAGCGGGTTAAGCGCCAACGACCATTGCTATAAGCATTGATCCAAGCAACGCTGGGCATCACCAACGCCGCAAGGGGCATAGAGAACTAGAACAGCGCGTTCTGGTGGGTTTCGATGGCCGCTTCAGCACGCTGTACGAGTGCCTCAACTTTACGCTGTGCTTCTGTCGTGTCAACAACGGCTGCGACAGGTGCCTGGCCATCTCGGGCTTGAATCAGTTCATGGGCCAGTGTTACGGCCGCCATAATGGCTGCGCGTTCAGCAGAAATCTGGCGACCTTTGCCAGCGACTTCCTGCATCTTGCCGTCGACCAGCGACACGGCCTGCAGTAAAGCCGCCTGCTGTTCTGGTGGGCAGGCTAGACGGTATTCGCGTCCAAAGAGCGTGATGTCCAGGTGATTGGCAGTCGTCATGACAGATTTACCGATTCCGGCAGGCGGGCTACGACCTGCTCGAGCTTTGTACGTGCTGCATTCATTTGCGTCTCAAGTTCATTGCAACGTGCCTCTGAGCTTTCCAGACGGGCGCGCAGCTGCACGCTTTGCTCACGACTTTGGTCGAGTAGCGCGATGAGTTGAGAGAGCTTTTGATCGAGCAGAGAGAGATTGCTTTCCATGCCGCGAACTATAGGACGCTAAGGCCTTAGGGTCAACTGCATTTGCGTTAAGTGACTGTTTTTCAATGAATTGGGATTTGGTGTTAGAATTCGCATCGATCTTGGGCGAACGCCCCTGATTTTCCGAACGGTGCCTAGTTGCAGTGAGACTGCCTCAAGGTGAAACGGGAAACCGGTGACGCATATTAATGCTATCCCGGTGCTGCCCCCGCAACGGTAAGCGCTAGTCGTACCTCAAAGCCACTGGATCTTCGGATCTGGGAAGGCGGTACGTTCGGCAGGGTTGTCCTGCCCGGCGCGAGCCCGGAGACCGGCCTTTTGGAAACCAAGCGCTGCGGGTGAGCGGCTCTGGACTGCCATTGCGTGGCCGTCTGGGCACTCCTTTCAGTATTTTTATCGCATTGAACCTGCGGGGACGCTCGTTCGATCGTTGGCACGTTTGTGCCAGGAGTTCTTATGTTTTTAATCCAAAAGCCGAGCGCTGCTCGTTCGTTGGTGGCATGCGCCATCACGTCATTGTCTGTATCTGCAATGGCACAAGATAAGGAAAGCTTTACGCAAACAACGGATATCGCTGATCCGATCGTTGTTACAGCGACGCGTATACCAACGCGCTATAACAAACTGATATCAGATGTAACTGTGGTGGATCAAGAGCAGATTCGTGACTATAGTCCAGCTGAGCCGATATCTGATGTGCTGGCAAATACACCGGGCGTTACCGTGCGCTCAAACGGAGGTTTAGGTACCGCAACAAACGTACAGATTCGAGGCGGAACTAATGCACAAACCATTCTTCTGATCGATGGCTTGCGTCTGAACTCGGCAACGACAGGCGCACCACCCTGGGCATTTATCCCGATGCCGCAAATTGGTCGTATGGAGGTCGTGCGAGGCCCAACGTCATCTTCTTATGGATCGGACGCCATTGGTGGTGTTGTGCAGCTATTTACACGTAAGGGCGAGGGTCCGACCAAGTTTTATGCGGATGCAGGTTATGGTACTTACAACACAACTTCACAGAACGTAGGTGTTGAAGGTTCGCAAGATGGGCTAAGTTATAGCGTTTATGGTTCAAATACACACTCGGTGAGTTTTCCTACGAAAATCTCTAACGCGACTGATTACAATCCGAATTCAGCGTCATATACCAATACAAGTGCATCGGGTAATTTTGCCTACACTGTTTATCCGGGCCAAGAGATTGGGGTGAAGGCATTATGGGGTAATGGCCAGAATGGTTTTACGGAGACAAAAACCAAGATGGCAACCAATTTGTCTTCTATGAACGTGCTGTCAGCCTATACGAAGAATCGTATTGTTGAGGACTGGACAAGTCTAGTCCGTTTTGGCTCGTCTCAGGATAACGCCCGCAGTTGGTACGCCAACAATAGTCAAACCGTTTTTAATACAACCCAGAAGCAAGCGCAGTGGCAAAACGATCTTAAGCTTCCAATAGGAAACGCCATGCTGGCCTACGAGTTTCTTAATCAGTCCGTGAATTCGACAACGGCATACAACGTAACCAGCAGAAATATTAATACCGTTCAGGGTGGTTGGAATGCCGATATCGGCAATCACCTTCTGCAAGCAAATTTGCGTAATGATGACAATAGCCAGTTTGGTAATGCAACAACCACATCGCTGGGTTATGGATACTTCATTTTGCCGACGGTACGAGGTACGGCATCGTGGGGTACAGGTTTCCAAGCGCCTACTTTTAATCAGCTCTATTATCCTGGGGTAGGTCGCCCTAATTCCGCTAATTCTTATACGGGCAACGCCAACCTTAATCCAACGCGCTCAGAAAATACTGAGGCAGGACTTCGCTATAACGATGGTGTGCATAGTGCAGGTGTTGTTTATTACTACAACAACATTACTAACCTGATTAACTACAACAGCAATTATTCAAGCTATATCAATGTGGGTCGCTCAGTGATTCAGGGTGTAACAACAAGCTACGATGGCAGGATGCTGGGCCTAAATATTATGGGAAGCGTGGACTATCAGAATCCTCTAAATGCTGATACGGGAACCTGGCTAGCCTATCACCCGCAGGGTTTTGGTAGCCTGACTGTTGAGAAAGCAGTTAGTGATTGGAAGATAGGTGGTCAAATGCAGGCGCAGGGTTCTCAACAGACATCGCCAGGATCCAGAAGCAATGTGACGCTTGGCGGCTATACGCTCTTTAACCTGTATGGCAACGTGAAACTCTATAAAGATGTATCACTATTTGCACGTCTAAATAACATTTTTGACAAACAATACCAGACGGTTCAAAACTACACGACGCCTGGTTCGAACGTATTTGTCGGATTGCGATTCGACAATCGATAAAATGTGAACATGACTGCTCGCTACCGATTACTCTTGGTTGTTATCACACTGTCGCTTCTGGCAGTGCTGGCGATTGCCATTGGGTTGTCGGTGGGGAGCGTGAAGATGCCATTTGCCGACGTGGTTGCCGGATTGATGGATCCAAATGCGCCATCGGCTGCCGTGATTCGTGGCTTGCGTTTACCGCGTACGTTGGCTGCATTTGGTTGCGGCGGTTTGCTGGCGTTGGCCGGTGCGTTAATGCAGGTGCTGTTGCGTAACCCGTTGGCAGATCCATACATTCTCGGCATTTCAGGGGGTGCCGGTGTGGGTGCGTTATTGGCAATTTTTTTTGGCTTGGGCGTTGCCGGTTTGAATGGGTTTGCTTTTGCCGGTGCCTTGCTGGCGATTCTGATCGTATTTGGTTTGGCGCACGGCGATGGCAGCTGGACACAGACGCGTTTGTTGCTAACCGGCGTGATGGTGGCAGCCGGCTGTGGTGCCGTGATTACCTTGCTGTTGTCGATTGCACCTGAAGAGCGTTTGCGAGGGATGCTGTTCTGGCTGATGGGTGATTTTTCCCAAGGGGTTAATCCAACGTATGCTCTGATTGGCATGGTGGGGATTGGCCTGCTGACGGCACCGCTGGCGCGCGATCTCAATGTGTTGATTCGCGGGAACGACACTGCAAAAGCATTGGGGGTATCAGTCAGTTTTGTGCGCATTGCTGTTTACTTGCTGGCCTCTATGGCTACGGCGGTGTCGGTTACCACGGCAGGTTCCGTCGGTTTTGTCGGGTTGGTCATTCCACACCTGACACGCATGTTCGTTGGCAACGACCAGCGCATTCTGTTGCCTACATCGATGCTGGCAGGCGGTATTTTTCTGGTGCTTGCCGATACATTGGCCCGGTTATTGATTGCGCCACAGCAGTTGCCTGTCGGTGTGGTGACGGCGCTGATTGGCGTTCCTGTATTCCTTTATCTGCTCAACCGGACGCGTTATCAATGACGGCACATCAACCTATCGATGCGCTGAAAGCGCTGTTTAAGGTTTCATCTGTGGATTTACAGGTTGGCGATACGCAGGTGTCACGTGATTTGGCCTTCGAGGTTTTTCCGGGAGAGATGACAGCTATTCTTGGGCGCAATGGCGTTGGCAAGTCGACCTTGTTGTCTTGTCTGGCTGGTTTGCCACGTGGTGTGATGACCGGCGATATTTTGCTGGGTAACAAAAGCTATGTGCAGTGGGGAGATCGTGCGGCCGCGTGCTGGCGTGGCTGGTTGACTCAGAAGCAGCAGGATCAGTTCAGTGCAACGGTGCTAGAAACGGTTATCTCCGGCCGGCATCCGCACCTGAATCGTTGGGCCTGGGAGTCATCGGACGATCAGGCATTAGCTATGGCATCGTTGAGTGCCGTAGGGATGGATGATTTTGCTGAGCGTGACGTGCTGACATTATCTGGTGGTGAACGTCAGCGCGTCGCTGTGGCGACTATTCTCACGCAAAACCCATCGCTTTATTTTATGGATGAACCATTGGCGCATCTGGATCTGAACCATCAGATTGAGGTGCTGGAATTAATGTGCGCCAAAGCTCGAAAAGAACGTGTCAGTTGCATCATGGTTTTGCACGAGCCAGGCTTGGCACACCGGTATTGCGATTCTGCACTCTTGTTGTTCGGCGAAGGCGAGTGGCAGTATGGTTCAGTGTCTACGGTGCTCACTGCCGAAAATCTGTCGCGGCTATATGGTTATCCCTTGGTGCAGATTGAGCGCGCCGACGCCAGTGGGTTGATGCAGCGCTGGTTTGTGCCGGCGTGATCCGAGGGCACTTGCTAATTCAAGATAAAACGGTGAGCACTCCGAGGTAGAAAGCCAGTTCGCTGAGCTGCTGGGTTGCGCCCAGGCAATCGCCTGTGTAACCGCCCAGCCATTTTTGCAGCTTACGGCCTAGCCAGACGGTGACGAGCAAACCCGCTGTAACGCCCACGAACGCTGTTACGGGTGGCAGAAGCAGCAAAGGTAGAAGGCCGAAAGCCGAGGCAATCCATAACGCGTTTTTTGTGAGATGGGTCGCGAGGGGTTTTGATTTGCTCAATGTGTCTTCGCGCACGTAAGGCAACCCAGCCATAATGAGTACGGCGCAATATCGGGAAAATGCGTGAGCGGCTATCAACAGAAAAGGGACCCATAGCGGGTCGAAATTATCGAGAAGCACAAATTTGCTGATCAACGCCATAGTGATCGCGATGACGCCATAGCTACCTACCCGCGAATCTTTCATGATTTCTAGGATCCGTAGCTTCTCCCATCCACCCCCCAGGCCATCTGTCATGTCTGATAGGCCGTCTTCGTGGAAGGCACCGGTTAAATAGATGCTGCTGCCCATGGCAATGAGCACGGCAACTGACGATGGCAAAATTAGTATCGCTAGAAAAAATGCGATGGCGCTGACTGCGCCAACCAGAAGGCCAACGGCTGGGAAGTATCGAGCTGCGTGGTTGAGGCTTTCGGCAGAGTGAGGAATCCGATCAGGAATCGGAATGCGCGTAAAGAAACGAACCGCAGCTAGAAAAGCGATGGTTTCGCGCTGGATGAGATGCCGGATCAAGGCTTGGCCTCGCGCTTCGGGCGATGGTCGCGCGCTGTTTGCAGGGCCTCGCAAAGAATCTTCGTGCCGTCCAGAATTCTCGGCCCGCTACGGTTCATCAGATCTGATTGAACAAAAAAGAAATTGTTACGTTGCGTTGCGGTTAAGTTGGGCCACTTCTTCCAGGCATCGAGCATTTCCGGATTCTGGTCTGCCATGCCGGATGTAACAATCGCTTCGGGGTTTGCTGCAATAACCGCCTCAAAACTGACACGTGGGGCGAGTGGTTTGAGCGACCCAAAGATATTCTCGCCACGGCACAGCGTAATGGCATCCGACATGATTTGCTGGCCACCAATGGTGATTAAGGGGTTTTGCCAGACCTGATAGAAAACCGTGACCGGTGAACGATCACGATATTTATTGGCGAGCGTTTGGTAACGTTTACGGAAATCATCGGCTGCTTTTTTGGCAACCGGCGAGGTACCTGCCAGTACGCCAATACGTTCGATCTCACCGGGAATGTCGGTCATTTTGTGCGGCTGAGACATGAAGATGGGAATGCCCAGTTGGCGCAATTTATCTATGGCTGTTGGCGAGTTGCCAGATTCCCAGGCAATCACCAGATCCGGCTTTGCAGCGACCACGGCTTCGAGATTGATTTTTGAATGGCCACCGACGCGAGGGATTTTCAAAGCAGAGGCTGGGTAATCGCTGTATTCGACAGTGGCAACAATTTTGTCGCCAGCGCCAGCGGCATAGGTGACCTCAACCACCGAAGGTGCCAGAGTGACAATTCGACTGGCGGGGGCGGGGAGTGTGACGGTGTTGCCAAGATCATCTTTAACGCTGACAGGGGCAGCCATAGCAATACCCGCGAACAGTGCGCAGACGAGTGCAATAGCAGCGCGGGCTGCAGATAAACGAGTGTTCATGTGGCGCATTCTAAAAGATCAGCGAAAAAATTGCTGTGCAAGAGAGGGTTGCCAACCAGAGCCAGAGGGCATGCCGCTGTAGTTGTTGCGCCTTACCAATGTCAGAGGCTTTAGGTAAACCGCCACAACCAAGTTGAGGCCGATGTTCGGTTGCCCCATGATAGTCTGCCGCGCCACCGAGAGTGACGTTAATTGCACCGGCACCAGCTGCCATGACGGGGCCGGCGTTCGGGCTATCCCATTGAGGTGCTTGTGTCTGCCAACAGCTCAAGGCATTTCGCGTGTGGCCAACCAGTGCGTAGGAAAGCGCCGTCAGTCGGGCAGGTAGGTAGTTAAGTGCGTCATCCAGTTGTGCTGCGGCGCGGCCGAAGTTGAGATAACGGGTTGTTCGATAGCCCCACATGGCGTCTAGCGTATTGGCCAATCGGTACAGAATGGCACCGGCAGGCCCCAAAATACAGAACCAGAAAATCGGCGCAAATAGCGCATCGTTACCATTCTCCAGTACGGATTCAATGCAGGCTTTGCTGACGCCCTGCGCATCTAGTTCAGCCGTTTCACGCGAGACCAACCAGCTCACATGGGTACGTGCCGCAGGCAGATTGTTGCTTTCCAGATCAAGCCGCACCTGCTCGGCATGCTCTTGTAATGAGCGCCCCCCTATCGTGATATAGAGCACGACGCATCCCGCTATCAGCTGAAGCGTTGTGCTGAGCTGTGCAATGACAAGTGTGACGAAGAGCGTGGGCGTCAGCACGAGTAAAGACCAACAGAGGAGGCCGCGTAGTTGGTTGTGCGAATCAGTAGGTGAATGGTAATTAAAGCGTTGTTCGCTTCGCTTCGCCAAGTTGCCAAAGCCAACGAGTGGGTGAAAGTATTTGGTTTCCCCGAGTAAGCGATCCAAGAGACAGGCGGCCAGCACCATCAATGCGGTAACACTAAAACTAAAATCAGGCATCAGGACAAGAGCGCTGCAACCGTGGCTGGCGCGCTGGGAAAGTAGGCATGAAAATAGGTGGCAGTGAGGCGCTTGATGCGATATACCGCCTCACTCTGACGCTGGTGTGCATCCACAGTGTGCGCTATCGGTTCGAGTGGGCAATCAAAGGTGGAGTAGTGAAAGGTATGGCCACCGAGGTTGCCGGTGTCTGCCGCCAGGGATTGCATGCCAAGTGCAGCGAGTTTCTTATGCATCCGGACTGCACCCGGCAAAATGCCCATGAGGGGATGGGTGTGCTCCTCGGTATCTATAAGTGACTCGGCAAGTGCGATCATTCCACCACACTCTGCTAGTACGGGCTTTTGCGCGTCGATGTGTAGTCGGAGCGACTGGATCATGCGTTCGTTGTTGGCAAGTGCCTCTGCGTGTAACTCCGGATAGCCTCCGGGTAGCCAGACCGCGTCACAATTGGGTAGTGCGGCATCGTTCAAGGGTGAAAAAAAGCATAGCTGTGCACCCATCTCTTGCAGACACTCTATGTTCGCGGGATACGCGAAGCAAAACGCGGCATCGTTTGCGACAGCGATGGTTTTTCCCGCCAGTGATTGTGGAAGAGCCGGTTTTGGGACATCGGGAAATTCAGCTGCCGGTGGTAAGGCAGCGGCGGCAGTTTCAGCGATGCGATCAGCGAGTTGGTCGATGCGCTGTGCCAGGTCGGCAATTTCAGCGGCAGGGAGTAAGCCGAGGTGCCGCTCGGGTAGCGCAGACTCGGCGTTGCGTGGAATGGCACCAAACCAGGCAATGCCTTCGGGCAAGCTCTGCTCGAGTAATTGAGCGTGATAAGCGGAACCCACACAATTGGCGAGCGCGCCAACGACGCGTGTATCCGGGCGGTAGGATTTCATACCTAATGCAATTGCGCCAAAGGATGTTGCCATGGCGCTGCCATCAATCACGACCAGAATGGGCAAGTTGTAGCGCTTTGCCAGATCAGCGGCGGAAGGGTCGCCATCAAACAGACCCATCACGCCTTCTATAAGAATGACATCATTTTCACGCGCAGCACGTGCGAGTCGCCAGGCGACATCCGCTTCGCCGCCCATACGGAAATCCAGGTTCTCGCAGGGCGCTTCGCTGGCGATGGCATGGATCTGGGGGTCCAGAAAATCAGGGCCGCATTTGAATACTTTGACGCGTCGTCCTTGCCGTCGGTGAAGCCGGGCCAGCGCGGCAGTAATCATTGTTTTGCCCTGGCCAGAGGCCGGAGCGGCAATCATGAGCGCCGGGCATTCAATGCGATGGGTCATGTTAGTGCTCAATACCATTCATGGCTTTGATGCCTTGCTGGAATGCGTGTTTCACCATGCCCATCTCTGTGACGGTATCGGCGATTTCGATTAATTCAGCGGGTGCTGCACGGCCGGTAATGATGACGTGTTGCATCGGCGGACGCTGCTGTAGGGTTGCAATGACGGGTGCCAGTTCCAGCCAACCGAATTTGAAGGCATAAGTAAACTCGTCCAGGATCACCAGGTCTATGGATGGATCCCCCAGCTTTTTACAGACCTCTTCCCATGCGACGAGTGCTGCGCGTTTATCGCGTTCGCGATCCTGCGTTTCCCACGTGAATCCTTCACCCATCACCTGCCATGACAACTGTTCAGGGAATTTTCGGAAGAAAGCTTCTTCGCCAGAATCGGAGCGGCTTTTTACAAACTGAATGACTGCACACTTCATGTCGTGCCCGATCGCGCGAGCCAATATGCCAAAGGCAGAAGAGGATTTGCCTTTGCCGTTGCCGGTGT
Organism: Pseudomonadota bacterium; assembly: GCA_039805865.1. Lineage (GTDB taxonomy): Bacteria > Pseudomonadota > Gammaproteobacteria > Burkholderiales > Rhodocyclaceae > Fluviibacter. Next base: position 17,052 of record JBDLTI010000021.1, read on the forward strand.
GAATCAGCAGGAGACCTTTCTCAGTTTGGGCTGCGGCAATCTTTTCATCCACCACATCTTTTTTGCGCACCATGCGTTGTTGGTGGCGTTCATTACGTCCGTTGTCGATTTCTTGTGTCATGTGTTTTTATCAGAGTTTGTGGGGCGCCAGTCTTTCAGTGCCAGTTCTAAGCGTTTCCACTCATGATCAGCAGCAATGCCAATGCGTATCAATGATTCTTCACGGAATAGTCGAACCAAAATGCCGCGTCGGGCAAGGTGCTCATATAAGTCGTATGCTTCAGCCAATTGGAACGTGCTGAATAGACCGGTCGATTGAACAGGGGTTTCAGGCGCAACGATTTGAGTAATGAGAAGTTTAAGCCGAACGCCCGCATCTTTGATGTGCGTGATCTGATTGGCTTGCCAGGTTGTGTTGGCCAGGGCCTCTTGGGCGACCCAGCGGCTGGGACCGCTGATCGTCCATGGGCCGAGTGTGTCAGAGAGTCGATCCAGAAGATCGGTGTCGGCAAAAACAAAACCCACTCGTGCGCCGGCGAGTCCGAAAAACTTACCGATCGATCGCAGGGTAATCAGGCGGGGTGCTTGCGTTGTGCCGGCGAAATGTGTGACGCTATTTTCTGGATAGGCATCACCATAAGCCTCATCAACCAATAGCCAGCCATCTCGTGCTTGCAATTGAGCAGCAGCATCCAGAAGCGTTGCAGGCTTGTAGTGCGTCGCTGTTGGGTTATTGGGGTTGCAGAGAAGAACAATGTTGGCCCCCGTGGCCAGGGCAATGGAAAGCGTGTCGACAATTTGCACCGCATGAGTGCTACGCCAGGCAGCAACGTGCTCGTTATAGGTGGGGCCAACAATCGCTACCTGCGATCGAGAAAAAAGTGATGGCAGCGCTTGAATTGCAGGCTGGCTGCCTGCGGTGGCGAGCAGATTCGCGTTCCCATAATAGGTGGCGGCTACCGTGTTGAGTGTGTCATCGGGTTCGGGCAGACGATGCCAGACTGAAACCGGGATGTTGGGTATGGGATAGAGCCAAGGACTAATGCCCGTAGATAAGTCGATCCACTGTTCGAGTGGCACGCCGAATTGTTCGGCGGCTGCGCGTAAGCGTCCACCGTGTTCAAGCATAGCCGTACTGTGCTCTTAATGCCTGATAGGTTTTTGCTAGGGGGTCGTCTGCGCCACCAGTCTGCCCCCATGTGTCATGAAACACCAGGTCTTCGAGGGGGAGACGCGATAGCCAGCCAGCCTTTTCCAGCTCAGGACGATCCAGAAACTCGCTAACGTAGCCCAAACAGAGATAAGCAATTGGGACGATGTTTGCGGGAATGCCCAAAGCGTCATTGAGTTCGTGCTGGTGAAAAATGCTGACCCAGCCAACGCCGATGCCTTCAGTGCGCGCTGCGAGCCAGAGGTTTTGCACAGCACAGACGGTGCTGTACAGATCCATCTCTTTCATATGCGTACGGCCCAGAACGGTTTGTCCGGTTCGTTCGCGATCACAGGTGATGCACAGATTAATGGGTGCATCGGTAATGCCTTCTAGCTTCAGACGGCTGTATAGATCTTTCCGGCCTTCGGGAAATTGATCGCGAGCTTCTTCATTGGCCTTGCGAAATAGCGTCTGAACGCGTGCTTTTGTCTCGGCAGAACGGATGAGCAAAAAGTTCCAAGGCTGCATGAATCCCACGGAGGGTGCGTGATGGGCAGCCATTAATAAACGACCGAGCACCTCGTCCGGAATGGCTTTGGGTAAAAACTGACTGCGCACATCCCGCCGAGAAAAGATAGCCTCATAGACCGCGTCGCGGGCGGCCTCTGAAAATGTGTGGCTGGCGGGTGTGTCAGAAGTGGTCATGATGCCGTAAATACTTGTCAGGCATGGGATAATAAACGATTAAGGCGTTGTAATTACGGTTGCCGCCGCCTCTTTTTTATCGACAGGATTTCGTTTCATGCCATGCGCTTCCCTGATGGTTCAGGGCACCACCTCTGATGCGGGAAAATCGACATTGGTTGCTGCCATGTGTCGTATTCTGCAACGCCGGGGTGTACGCGTGGCGCCGTTTAAACCGCAGAATATGGCACTCAATTCTGCGGTCACCGAAGATGGTGGGGAAATCGGTCGCGCACAGGCTTTGCAAGCCTATGCTTGCGATCTTAAACCGCACACTGACTTTAATCCTGTATTGCTCAAGCCAACGACCGATCGTCAGGCGCAAGTCATTATTCAAGGAAAAGTGGCGGCAGATCTGAACGCCAAGGATTATCACGCTTATAAACCGCGTGCCATGGCTGCTGTACTGGATTCATGGCAGCGTTTAACCCAGCGCTATGAGGCCGTGTTGGTTGAAGGTGCCGGGTCGCCTGCCGAGATTAACTTGCGCGAGCGTGATATCGCCAATATGGGTTTTGCCGAGGCTGTGGATTGCCCGGTGATTCTGGTGGCGGATATTGATCGGGGTGGTGTCTTTGCCCATCTGGTCGGTACGTTGGATCTACTTTCCCCGAGCGAACAGGCACGGGTTAAAGGGTTTGTGATTAACCGGTTCCGTGGAGATATCAGTCTGCTGGAATCGGGCTTGCGCTGGCTAGAAGCGCGCACGGGCAAGCCGGTGCTGGGCGTATTGCCTTATCTGCACGGGTTGTTTCTGGATGCAGAGGATGCCATTGCCGGTGGTCAGGAGTTATCCGCACAGGCGCGGCTTAAAGCCATTGCCCCTGCGTATCCTCGGGTTTCTAACCATAACGATCTGGATCCGTTGCGCCTGCACCCCGAAGTCGATTTTCAGTGGATCGGCCCGAATCAGGTGATCCCGTCAGCGGATTTGATTGTTTTACCCGGCTCGAAAGCCGTACGGGCTGATCTTGATTGGTTGCTTTCGCAGGGCTGGGACAAGGCCATTGAGCGACACTTACGCTATGGCGGCAAAGTGCTGGGTATCTGTGGGGGCTTCCAGATGCTGGGCAAAGAATTGCATGATCCCCTCGGATTGGAAGGCGCACCCGGCACCTCTGCTGGTTTGGGTTGGCTGAACATTGACACAACGCTCGAAGCGGAAAAGCAGCTGAGAAACGTACGAGGTCACCTTTGCTTGCCGGGATCTGCCTTAATGACCGGGTATGAGATTCATCTGGGTGTGAGCCAGGGTGATGACTTGAGTCGTCCTTTGGTTACACTGGACGATGAAGGACGTCATGATGGCGCTAGCTCGGCTGATGGGCAGGTGATGGGTACGTATTGTCACGGCCTCTTTGATCAACCCGCAGCGTTGACCGCATTGCTGGCCTGGGCCGGTTGTGCAGAAACGACTCAAGTGGATTTTGTTGCACGTCGTGAAGCGGATCTAAATCGATTGGCGGATGCTGTAGAACAAAGTCTGGATTGGCAGAAACTCGACCAGATTTTGCAGGAGTCTTGCGATGCGTGAATTAATTCTCGGTGGCGCACGTAGTGGCAAAAGTCGCTTGGCTGAATCACGGATGGCAGATTTCGAGACAGCGGGTCTGGAGGTCGTTTATATCGCCACAGCCGAAGCGCTGGATGCTGAGATGGTCGCACGTCTTGAGCACCATCGCACGTCGCGTCCGGCGTATTGGCAGACGGTAGAAGAGCCTGTGCAATTGGCGCGTGTGTTGGCCGAGCAGGCAACGCCACAACGCTGCCTGCTTGTTGATTGTCTGACTTTATGGCTTTCTGCATTGCTATTTAAAGGCGAAGGCGGGTCGCAACTCGAAGCCGGCCAGCCACTTACTTGTGATCTTTTCTGGAAAGAACGTCAGGCACTGCTGGATGTTTTGCCCAACTTGCCCGGCGAGATTGTGCTGGTGAGTAACGAGATCGGATCCGGTGTGGTGCCAGAAAATCGTTTGGCGCGTCGTTTTGCAGATGAGCAAGGGCGTTTGAATCAGGATGTCGCTGCGCTTTGTGAGCGCGTGACTTTATCGGTGGCCGGGTTGCCACTGAGCCTGCGTGGTTAATTTCAGGGAAATGATGAGAACTTTCACTATCCAATCGACGGCCGGTGCTTTGGCGCAGCAGTTGCAAAATAAAATCGACAGCAAAACAAAACCGCTGGGTGCCTTGGGTCAGCTGGAAGCCCTCGCGCAGCAGGTTGGGCTGATTCAGCAAACCGAATCGCCTAAATTGACCGCGCCACAGATGCTGGTTTTTGCCGGGGATCATGGCGCGGCTAAAGCCGGAGTGTCAGCCTATCCGCAGGATGTGACCTGGCAAATGGTTGAGAACTTCCTTGCGGGCGGCGCGGCTATTAATGTGTTTACGCGCACCTACGGCTTGCCGCTAGCGGTGGTTGATTGCGGCGTGGCGCACGCGTTTGGTGAGCGGCCGGGTCTCATTAACTACAAACTAGGCGCGGGCACAGAAAACTATATCGACATGCCGGCGATGAGTGCCGAGCAATGTGCTCAAGCGATTGAAAACGGCGCAGCACTGGTTGCGCGCTATGCAGAAGCTGGCTGCAATGTGATCGGGCTTGGCGAGATGGGGATTGGTAATACGGCCTCTGCAAGCTTGTTGACCCATTGTCTGAGCGAAGCGCCGCTTGATGTCTGCGTGGGGCGCGGTACAGGATTGGATGACACGGGTCTGAATCGTAAGCAAGCGCTTCTGGCGCAAGCGCTGGAGCGCACAGGAAAAATCACGGAACCGGCTAGAGCATTGCAAGAGTTTGGCGGTTTTGAAATGGCCACGATGGTTGGCGTGATTCTGGCCGCCGCCGAGCGGCGCATGGTGGTGCTGATTGATGGCTTTGTGGTGGGCGCTGCGGCATTGGTTGCCTGTCGCCTGTATCCCGCTGCCCGAGACTACTGCGTTTATTGCCACCGTTCTGCCGAGGCTGGCCATCGGGTTCAGCTAGATGCGATGCAAGCCAATCCGTTGCTGGATTTGGGGATGCGTTTAGGCGAAGGCACGGGTGTGGCGCTGGCTTGGCCTCTGGTACAAGGCGCCGTGGCATTCTTGAATGACATGGCCAGCTTTGCATCGGCAGGTGTGTCGGAGAAAACCTGATTGAAATCGCTTCGGCTCTGGCTCGTCCGGCATTTGCCGCCCGCCGTTGCCCCCGGCATTTGCTATGGGCAGACAGATTTGCCGCTGCAGATGCCTCTTGCGCAGCACACCAATACGGTGAATGCGTTGCGCGAACAGCTGCCTAGAGCTGTTCCCGTTTTTAGTAGTCCGCTGATGCGATGTGCCGAGCTGGCGGCTTTGCTGGATGCAGCCTATGTGCAGGATACCCGACTGCAGGAACTAGACTTTGGTGCTTGGGAAATGCGATCCTGGGAAGATATTGGCGCGCAAGTACTAGATACCTGGGCCAACGATATCGCTGGCTTTCGCCCTCCGGATGGGGAAACGGGCTATGAGTTACAAGCGCGGGCAGTGGCATGGTTGCGTGAAATCAGCGATCGGCATGATGAAGTGATCGTTGTCACGCATGCCGGCGTTATGCGGGTTTTGCAGGCGCACCACCAGGCTTTGCCGGGCGCGGCGTGGTTAACGCTGCGCTATGACTACGGGCAGTTGGTTTGTCTGGATTTCCCAATCGATCAAATTCACGCCGCACCGGTACAATAACGGCATGCCAGCTGACGCCATTAACCTATCGCAAGTTCGCCGGGTGCTCGTAACCAAGTTACGACATCATGGCGATGTGCTACTTGCATCCCCGGTATTGTCAGCCCTTAAAGCAGCGGCGCCGCGTCTCGAAATTGATGCGCTGGTGTATGCCGATACGTCAGAGATGCTGGATGGTCATCCGGATCTTTCTCAGCTACACAGTATTGATCGCAGTTGGAAAAAGCTGGGCCTGATGGGTCAGGGTGCTGCTGAATGGGCGCTCTTTAGCCAAATGAAATCGCGGCAATATGATCTGGTGATTCATTTGACCGAACATCCACGGGGCGCCTGGCTCTCCCGTTGGCTGAAGCCTCGCTGGTCTGTTGCGCCCCGTGTGAATGGTCGCGGTCGTTTCTGGAAGAACAGCTTTACACACTTTGTGTCGCCCATCATGGGCAGCGGGCGCCGCCATGTAGTCGAACAGAATTTAGATGCATTACGACGTTTGGGTATGCAACCGACAGTGGATCAGCGGGCACTGACTTTTGTGCCCGGTCTCGATGCCGATGCGCACGTTGCTGTGCGTTTGCAATCACTGGGCGTTAAGCCGGGTGCTTTTGTTCATTTACATCCCCCATCGCGCTGGCATTTCAAATGCTGGACGGCAGAAGGCTGGGCAGAAATCATTACGCGCATCCGCTCAGCCGGTTGGCCTGTTGTTTTAACAGCCGCCCCAGGTGATAAGGAAGGCCGCTTGATTGATCAGATTCAGCAAGCCTTGGCGAAGCGCAATGAATCGCCAGCTTTAAGCCTCGCGGGCGCATTGTCACTCAAAGAGTTGGGTGCCTTAACCGGGCAGGCTAAATTGTTTGCTGGGGTTGACTCAGCACCCATGCATATTGCCGCGGCGATGAAAACGCCTGTGGTGGCGCTTTTCGGCCCTTCGGGCGAAGGTCATTGGGGCCCATGGGGCACGCCACGCGAGGGTGAACACCACGTGGTTACTCGCAGCACGCAGTTTAATTGCCGGCCCTGTGGTTTGGATGGTTGTGGCGGCGGCAAAGTCAGCGAATGTCTGACCACCATTACGCCTGATGAAGTGTGGGCAGCGATGTCGCCACTGCTTGCATCAAAACACAACTAAACCAAAACGCTGCAAAGCTTACCGATCAACGGGGTAATTATTTACAGGTTTAAATATTAAACCCCTCCAACCAGACGAATTCGTCCAGCTTGAGGGGCTTTCAAAAAGCAGGTGCTTTGGTTGGGCTTAGGCTTTGGCTGCCTTTGCTTTGGCCGCGGGCTTTTTGGCGTCTGCACGCATCTTGACGAAGGAGCCTGGTGCATCTTCGATGGCCTTGAGTGGGCCTGCACCCGGCACACGGGCAGCAACCTTCTTGTCGTTGATGGCTTCGACCCACTGTTCCCAGTTTGGCCACCACGAACCTTCGTGCTGCTTGGCGCTATCAAACCATTCCTGAGCTGTTGCTGGCAGTTTGGTGTTGGTCCAGTAGCAGTATTTGTTACCCGCCGGTGGGTTAACAATACCAGCGATGTGGCCTGAGCCACCCAGTACGAAGTTAACCGGACCCGATGGCAGGTGGACACCCATATAGGTGCTGATCCAAGGAGCAATGTGATCTTCGATCGCAGACACGAAGTAACACGGCGTCTTAACTTTGCGGATGTCGATTGGCACGCCACCCAGCGTCAGACCACCCGGTTCTTTCAGGATGTTCTTCAGGTACATGTTACGCAGGTAGAAGCTGTGCATGGCGCGTGGCATGCGTGTCGAATCCGAGTTCCAGTACAGTAGATCGAACGGGAACGGATCTTTACCCATCAGGTAGTTGTTGATCACGAAAGACCAGACCAGATCGTTGGCGCGCAGCATGCTGAAGGTGCCTGCCATTTCCGAGCCGTCGAGGTAACCGGTCTTTTCCATCTTTTTCTCGATGGTCGAGATGCTTTCTTCGTCGATGAATACACCCAGCTCGCCCGGATCGGTGAAGTCCAGCATGGTGGTGAAGAAGGTGGCCGAATTAACGCGGGTGTCCTTCTTGGCAGCCATGTAGGCCAGCGTCGACATCAGCAGCGTGCCGCCCAGGCAGTAGCCGGCGGTGTTGATCTTCTTGGAGCCGGTGGCTTGCTCAACCGCATTGATGGCTGCCAGCGAACCTTCGAGCATGTAGTCTTCGAAGTTCAGTTTGGCGTGCTTTTCATCCGGATTTAGCCAGCTGATGATGAAGGTCGAGTGACCCTGATCGGTGGTCCACTTCACGAAGGAATTCTTTTCGCGCAGATCGAGGATGTAGAACTTGTTAATCCAAGGCGGCACGATCAGCAGCGGTACATCAAATTGCTGTTTGGTGGTTGGTTCGTAGTGAATCAACTGGAACATTTCGTTCTGGTACACCACCTTACCCTTGGTCGTGGCCACGTTTTTGCCCAGTTCGAAAGCCGAGGTATCCGTCATACGGATACGCAGCTTGCCGTCACCTGCTTCTACATCGTGCAGCAGATTGTTCAGACCCTTGACCAGGTTCTGACCTTGCGAACGCACCGTTTCACGGAACACTTCCGGATTGGTCAGTGCAAAGTTAGAAGGCGACAGCGCATCGATGTACTGACGGGTGTAGAAGTTCACTTTGTCGCGTTGTTTGTCATCCATACCTTCGACGGTGCCGACGGTATCGAGAATGTGCTTCGAAGCGATCAGATACGATTGCTTGATGAAGTCAAACACGAAATCCTGCTGCCAACCTTCGTCTTTGAAACGTTTGTCAGAACGCTCAGGGGCAACGGTGGCTTCAGCCTGCATGCCCATCATGCGCATCATCGAGTTCTGCCACAGCGAGAAATAGTTGTGCACCATGTTCATCTGGGTCTGAGCCAGCTGATACGGATTTTGCATCAGGCGTGCAGAGAGATCCATAAAGGCTTTGGCAATGCCGACTTCTTCGCCGGAGGGGCTGGTGCCTTTTTGAGCTTGGCGCTCCATGAAGCCGCTGAGTACACGCGAGGCGCGTTGAGCTACCTCTGCATATACATGAACCAGTTCGGCCGGGTTTTTGCCTTCTGCGCCCTCGGCGGGATTAGGTGACTGCGACATGGAGTTCTCCGTCAAAACGAATGCAAAAAAAATGCGCCCGCCGGCAGGCTGGATAGCAACCCCGGCAAGCACGCGGTGCGTCAGACATAGATTGCCTGTAAAGACCCGATCGCACAAGGGGTATGAAGGGTTGGGCGAAACGGGCCGGGAGGATTAAACTGGGGGTCTTTAGCCCGATAAACGGTCGTTGCGATGTCAGATCAGGAAAATGAAGACCTCTATCCCTGTATCGGGGTGTGTATGGCTGATCCGGCCTCGGGCCTCTGTCAGGGCTGCGGGCGGCCGCTGGCCGAGCCGGAAACCCCCGAACCGCCTGACGAAAATGCCTCCATTCCTCCGGAAACCGCACGTCCGTAGGCAGTTGAACAGGGTTTTCCGGTGGGGCTGCGCGCAGGTATAATCAACAAATTGTGGTTGTGTCCTTCAACATAAGCCGGAACCTTGTAAATGAACATTGAAAAAGCACGCTTTAACATGGTCGAACAGCAAATTCGCCCGTGGAACGTTCTGGATCCTAACGTTCTGGATTTGTTGTTTGAAGTTCGCCGCGAAGAATTCGTGCCACAGAATTACCGCTCGCTGGCTTTTGCCGATATCGAGATTCCGCTGACGCCCAAGGCCGTTATGATGCCCCCGCGCATGGAAGCCCGTATGCTGCAAGAGCTTGAGCTGACTTCAGATGCGCACATTCTTGAAGTGGGTACGGGTTCCGGTTACATGACTGCGCTGTTGGCTTCGCAAGGCGCTCAGGTCACTAGCCTGGAAATCGACCCGGCACTTAAAGAGCAGGCTCAGGCGAATCTGGATGAAGCCGGGATCGAAAACGCGACGCTGTTGCTCGCTGACGGCCTGAAGGGTCATGAAAGCGGTGAACCATATGATGCCATCGTTCTGACCGGCTCGGTACCAACTATTCCCGAAGTGCTACTGCATCAACTAGCACTGGGCGGTCGCCTGATGGCCGTTGTGGGCACGGGCCCGGTGATGGAAATGGTACGTATCCACTGCACGGGTCCGGGTAGCTATGCACGCGAAACCCTCTTCGAAACCTGGCTGCCACCGCTGGAAAACGTGGTGCGTACCAGCCATTTCGAACTCTGATACTTCTGTATCAGCACTCAGAACCCGCTCCGGCGGGTTTTTTATGGCTGATTTTAGTTCTGATCGTGTTGGCGAATCAGCGCGAGCAATTTCCCTGTGGCGCCGGTCGCTGAACTGACGAAACGAGCCGCTGCTTCGGTGGCTGCCTGATGTTGCGTTGGATTATTGATGAGCACAAGCAACGCTTTAGCCACTGTTTCCGGTGTTGTGATATCGATGCGCGTTGCGGCACCGGTTTGTTCGGCAACGTTTGCAGCCGCGCTAAAGTTATAGGTGTGGGGCCCGATAATGAGCGGTGTGCCGCAGGCAGCCGCTTCGATCAGATTCTGACCGCCAAACGGCAGCAGGGTGCCACCAATCACAGCCACATCGGCCAGGCTGTAGTAGGCCACCATTTCACCCATAGAGTCGCCCAGCCACACATCAGTCTCGTGATCAGGTAAGGATTCGCTGCGGCGCTTGAGCGAGAAGTCTTCGCGAGTAACCAGCGTTGCAACATCATTAAAGCGTTGGGGGTGACGCGGCACGAGTACCAGCAACGGGTGCTGGTTGGGCAGCAAAGCGCACAAGGTGCTGTGGGCGGCCAGGATGATCGCCTCTTCCCCTTCGCGCGTGCTGGCCGCTAACCAAATGGGGCGTGTTTGTTGCGCTAGGACATCGTAGCGCCACTGTTTTCCTAGCGTCTCTAATGCGGGGTCGATGCGCACATCAAATTTGAGGTTGCCGGTCACGCTGACGGAGGGGGCGCCCAGAGCGATTAAACGCTCTGCATCTCCCGGTGTTTGTGCGCCTACGGCAGTCAGCGCGCCAAGCACGGGTCGGATGAGCCGATCAAAACGTGCGTAGCGTTTTGCTGATCGGGCTGACATCCGGGCATTAATCAACAAGACCGGTATGTGGCGGGCGCGGCTACGCAAAATCAGGTTGGGCCAGATTTCCGTTTCCATCAGTAAGCCCAGTCGGGGATTTACGCGTGACAGAAAACGATCAACGGCCCCGGTGAGGTCGTAGGGCACATAGGCAATGAGGATGCGCGGATCCTGATAGAGCGCGGTGCTCGTGGCGCGCCCCGTGGGTGTCATGTGGGTGAGTAATACGCGATGATCCGGATACTGCGCCAACAAGGCCTGAATGAGTGGCTCGGCCGCCCGGGTTTCGCCAACGGAGACAGCGTGCAACCAGATGATCGGGCCGCCAGCAGGAATCGTCAGGTAGCCGAAGCGTTCGGCAATATGTTGGCGGTAGCCGGGTTGTTTACGTCCGCGCCACCACAGGCGCAAGAGTGCCAGCGGCACAATCAGCGTGAGTAGTAGCCGGTAGAACCACGGTGCAGCAGCGGGCATGCTCATGCCGGCAGGAATCCCCAGGTTTTAAGCTGGCCCATGACGTCGCTCACGGGAGGACAGGTGTCCAGGTGTCCGAAAGTCTGGCGCAGCCCCAAACCAAAGCCACCGGCCAGTTCCGGGTCGGTATCGGTAAAGATGGCAATGGTTGGCACAGTGAGCGCGCAGGCA
>JBDLTI010000022.1:0-28306 GCA_039805865.1 Pseudomonadota bacterium
CACGACCTTTGTTGGCCCAGAGGGAACGGTTGTAATTGGAATACTTGAGCTTTGTTAACAACGAGGTATCTTTATCAAAGCTGTAGTTCTGACTCAGATTACCAAACTGTGTGACGTTGTTTTCGATATCGGCGATGGTGCCGCTGAAAGTAGAGCCCGGCACATTAACGGGATTCTTAGACTGGCTATTAAATCCAATACCGTAATCTGGCACCAGGTTGGTTTTCAGGTAGTAATAGCTGGCATCAATCTGGTTATAAGTGCCGATGCCCCACGAATAGCTCGGTGCCACACCTTGTGTATGGTTGGTCACCTGATTGCGTGAGCTGCCCGAATCCTGAACCACGGCGTTAATGCGTATCGCCGAACTCTGCTCACGATCAATGACAAAGTTCACATCGGCCGTACTCCGGAAATAGTCGAAACTACCGCCGATCACACTGACGTTGCTCTTGTTATCCAGGAACGCCTTCTTCGAGACCTGGTTAATCACGCCACCGGCCTGCCCACGGCCAAACAACATGGAAGCAGAGCCACGCAACACTTCAATGGCTGCGTCGTTAAAAACGTCGCGGTTGTATTGCGCTGTGTCTCGCATGCCATCGATGTACATATCACCGAAAGTATAAAAGCCGCGGATGTTGATATTGTCACCAATCCGGCCACCCTCACCCGAGTTGAAGGTGACGCTCGGCACGTTCTTCATGGCTTCTTCGAGCGTGGTGGCGTTCTGATCAGTGAGCAGCGTATCCGGCACAATGGTGATGGCCTGGGGCACTTCGGCAACATCCTGCTCGAACTTACCGGCCTTGGTGGTCTTCACGTTGTAGCGGTTGATCTCCAGGCCATCTGCCTGGGCGCGCACCTGAACCTCCTTCAGCGTTTGCACATCTTCGCTCGTCTGACCAATGGCGGTAAGCGGGGTAACCATGAGTGCTGCAATGGTGGCGCCCAGCGTGGAAATGCGCTGCGGCTTTTGCGTCTTCTCAACCGCTCGCGGCTGCTTTTTACGATGTTTCTGAGTTTTCATGCAATGCTCCATATCCAATAGCCTCGTGATGACACGAGGGGTTTAATTGGCTGGCTGCATCGGGGAGGGAGGTGTTTACCTCTGTACGGCTGGCTACTACAAATTGTGTGTACTACGTTTCTGTTCCGAGCTTATCTAACGCGTGATGCTCGGTACGTTTTTTAGTGCATCCGGCAAGGTGGTGGCGTTTTGTTCATCCATCAGTTGCCGTGTAACCACGGTGGGCTCTACCGGATTCAATGCATTCTGGTAAGGCTGCACCATCACATCTCCCGTGGCGCTGCAGGCGGTGACACTACTGCAGAGCACAGGAAACCAAAACTTCATTAGCGATACCCCCCGGGGCCGCCGCCAATGCTGGTCATACCGGTTTCAGCCATGAGCTCTTCGTTCTCGACATCGGCATCCGGGTTGACGGTGTAGTCGTTGGCGTAATGCACGGCACCTGTGTGCGAGCAGCCGCTGACAAAGATTGCGGTCATCAGCACCGTGAGGAGCACGAGCCCAAAACGAATGGTTTTAAATTCCGTCATGAGGTTCACTTAGTCAAAATGAGTTTGCCGAGACGCGTGGCACGCAATACATAGCTCACGCCTTCGTGGTCAATAATCAGGCTGTTCGCCTGACCGAGCAGCGCGCGGCTGCTGATGCGCTTGACGGCATTCGCTGGCATGCCGCTGCTTTTTTGCGGCGTAGCAGTCGCCGCCACCTGTAGCAGGCGCGGTGCGAGGCTGTTTGCCGGTTTATTGACCATGATGGCGCGTTTATCTTTAGTTACCGGGATCGGTAACAAAGCCGACTTTTTCAATGCCAGCTTTGTTGGCAGCTGCCATAGCACCGATGACGCGCTCGTACACCACCTGCTTATCACCGTAGATATGCACAACCGGTTGCGGATGCTGCGTAGCCATTTCAGCCAGCTCTCTCTTCATCACCTCTTCCGAGACAGGCACGTTGTTAATGCGATAGCCGCCCTTGGCATCGACTGCAAGCTTCACCACATCCGGCTTTTCCAGCTGCGGTGCGGTGGAGACTTTGGGTAAATCAATTTCCAACGAGTGCTTCATCACCGGTACGGTCACGATAAAGATGATGAGCAACACCAGCATGACGTCGACAAGCGGCGTCATGTTGATTTCGCTCATGACATTGCTGTCGTTATTGTCGAGGCTTCCGAATGCCATGATGCTTAATCCTTAGCCGTGGGTGCCGGCACGACGAACGGCCTGTGGACGCTCGATACGGTTACCGGTGACATAGAAAGCGTGCAGATCGTAGGCAAAGCGATTGAGCTTGCCGACAATGAATGCATTGCCACGTACCAGCGCGTTGTAGCCCAGCACCGCCGGAATAGCGACGACCAGACCGAAGGCTGTCATGATGAGTGCTTCACCTACTGGGCCAGCCACTTTATCGAGGCCGGCGCTGCCTGCATCGCTAATGGTGAGCAGCGCGTGGTAGATACCCCACACGGTGCCGAACAGGCCGACGAAAGGCGCTGTCGAACCAATGGAGGCCAGCAAGGCCAGACCCTGGCTCAAACGATCCTTGGCATCGTCGATGGCGTTACTCAAACTACCCGTCATCCAGTCACTGAGATCTAGCGAGTCGTGCAACTGTTTGTCGCTGTGACGGTGGTGCTGCATGGCGCTTTGCCCTTCAACGGCCAGTTGTTTGAAGGGGTTGGCCTGGCCTTTTTCTGTATCCAGTGCTTGCAGCCCATGTTCCAGATCTGTGCTGTGCCAGAAGTTCTGCACGGCGGCCGCCTGTTTTTTGGCGCGCTGCACACCCAGGCCTTTGGCAATGATCACTGTCCAGGAAATAATGGACATGACCAGCAAGGTAATCGCCGTCAGGATGATGACGATACCGCCCGATTGAAGCATGTGGAGTAGACCCAGTTGTTCGTTCATGATGCAGTTGCCTTGAAGTTATACAAAAGAAAAAGGGATAGGATGCTTATTGCGCGGGTGCCGCAGTTGGCTCAGGACCGGCCTGATCCAGCGAAAAACGGATCGGCAGCTGGTAGCACATGGGGACGGCTTGACCGCCCTTACGCGCCGGGTTGAAGCGCCAGCGGTTCACCGTGTCGTTTGCCGAGCGATCCAGTCGGACGAAGCCGGAACTCTTTGCGATATCAACTGAGTCCACCGCACCGGTAGCCGCCACACAGACCTTGAGCAGTACAGTGCCCTGCTCACCCTTACTACGGCTAACAGGCGGATATGGTGGCTTCGGGTTATGCAGATCGGAAGCGCTCGCATCTGGCATATGCACAGGTGCTGCGGCCGGATCCCCCGCGATGGTTTTAGTCGAGGCCTGTTCCTGCGCCACGGCGGTTTCTCTGGTAACGACTTTGTCTTTCTTTTCCTGACGCTGGTCTTTAACGGCCTGTTTTTTAATGGTTTGCACCATGGCCGAAGACTCGCGATCGACCATTTCGGCCATCATGACCAACGGTTCGGGGTGGGTGGCAAAAAGCACCGCCCAGAATGCAACCAGCACCAACGCCACAAAGTGGATGACCGAAACCCAAACAGCGGTTTTTCGGTAATCATTTTCGGGCGGTAGGGCGTGGTTTAGTGACATCGGAATAGGGACAAATGACGCTTAATGAAAAGACGAACGAGACATATTCTCAACAATGGCTAAATAAAACAGGGCACCGCAGCGGCCAGCGCCCGATTCTCTTGGTGTATGGTGTTCAGGCACTCTTTGGCACATGCTTTGCAGCTACCGCACTGGCTACCGAGCGACAGCGCACGCTGCAGATCCTCTACCGTTAGCGCACCTTCGCTAACGGCCGTTGCAATGTGACGGTCAGTGACTGCGTTGCAAATACAGATGTACATGGGAAACCCCTTTACCCTGAAAGAGGTTCCATTGTAAATTAATGAGAATCGTTGTCAATACAGTTCGGCGCTCTTTTTGCTACGGTGCGGCATTTTTGCAACACCAACGGCAGTCCAGCCCTACTCCCCGATTTGCTGCTGCAGGTAATTCGGCAGGGTCACCGCTGCAATAAGGCTGTGCTGCGTTTCAAGCCAATCGATGGCTTCTTCACAGGCCTCTAGCAATTCTTCCAGTAGTTCGCGGCTGACATAATCCTGCTCGGCTTCGCACAGAGTGATGGCTTCAACCAGCTCCGGACGCTGGATTTCGACTTCAAAACGCAGATCACACGCCAGGCACTCTTCGGCCGTTTCGCCAATATTCAACTTGCCTAGCTGCTGCAGGTTTGGCAGCCCTTCCAGAAAAAGAATACGCGTAATGAGCTCATCGGCTTCTTTCATCACACGGATGGACTGTTTGTAACGATATTCGTTGAGCTGTTCCAGACCCCAGTTACCAAACATGCGGGCATGTAGGAAGTACTGGTTAATGGCGGTGAGTTCATTGGTGAGCACCCGGTTGAGGGTGTCGATGACGTTTTTATTGCCTTTCATCTCAAGCTCCTTAAACGCCAGCATCCGATGGGGTATCGCCCATCTGGCTCTGCAGATAGTTCTGCAAACCGGTCAGCTGGATGAGACGCAGCTGTTTTTCCAGGAAGTAGGCGTGATCCATCTCGGTATCATCGAGCTGAATGCGCAACATATCGCGGGTGACGTAATCTTCTGCAGCTTCACACTGGGCGATGGCCGCCGTTAATGTTTTAACCACATGGTATTCCACCGCCAGATCCGATTTCAGCATTTCTGGCACCGTGCTACCTACATTGAGCGCTTCTCGCTTGCTCAGATCCGGTTTGCCCTCGAGAAACAAAATACGCTGAATGATGGCGCGGGCGTGCTGACGCTCATGATCTGATTCATGTAGCGACTTTTCGGCCAGTTGACCCAGACCCATGTCGGCATAGATTTCGCCGTGAATCAGGTACTGATCGACGGCAGTGAGCTCGCCGGCCAGGAGGCTATTGAGGGTATCGATAATCTTCGGGTTGCCTTGCATGGTGTTCTCCGATTAATACGGGACGCAGTGAATTGCGCATTTTGGCTAAAGTATAGCGGGAAGGTGTTCAGTAGGCGATGCACTGTTCACACACGGTACCACTGACATCACGCCGCAGATGCGCTTCGCGCAGTTTGACGAAGTGTTCCGAGTTCCAGGCGTCCATGAACGACTGCTGATTCAGATCGCCCATGGTCCAGTTAGCCGTGGCATCGAAGCAGCAGGCAGACAAACGCCCTTCTGCCGTGACATGGCCTTCGGTAAAGGCGGACCAACAGGGCAGTGGCTCACGCAATTGCCCGAGGCGGCCCTGATTACCGGCCGTAGGACGATACCCCAGTTCTTCTTCGCGTTGCGTGGCAAAGGCCCCCATCGAATACAGGGGGAGCCAGTAATGTTCATCCACATAAGGGGTGACATTGTCGGTAATGAGCGCTTCCATTTTGGCAAATTGCTCGCCATCGTATTTGATGGAGGATGCGTATAAGCCGGTTTTATAGCCGCCCGTCTGGCGGATTTCCCAGGCGGCCCGGATATTGTTATATGACCGGTGAAATAACTTAGCGGAGACACCCATGATTTCTTCAAACTGTTGCTCGTCGGCCGCATTGCACGACCATTTGAGCGAATCCAGGCCAGCCTGCATACAGGCCTCCACCGCTTCCGGAAATGCCATGGACGCATTAGAGGTCAGAAAGACATAGGGCATACTGATCTCCTGTTTGAGATAACGGATGCAGTCGACCAGCAGATTGGGCGCCATAAAAGACTCGCCGAGATAGAAGACGCCAATCTCCTCGACACCGGCATCGCGCATTTCCCGGGTGATCCGTTTGAAAAGATCAAGATTCATATCCCACTTAGGCTGCACTTCCCGGTTACGCAGGGCACAGAAGCCACAGCGGTAGTTACAGCGCGGCGAGATCTCGATTTTGACGCTTTTAGGCGCGGGCAAAACGGCATGCTGATAGTCAGCGGGAATACGGGTGATAGCGTCAATGCGGTCGGTAATCATGTCGATGAATGGTGTCTTTAAGAATTCCGGGTAAAAAAATGGCCCACCGCTAAGGTGGGCCAAACTCACTACTGCGTGCTAAACACTGTTTACTAAGAATTACTTTTTAGCCGGCTTGGCATCAAACGGCTGCGGACTTGGGGTATCCGGGCCAGATGGTGGCAGCTGCGGCAGTTTGAAGCTTGGCTGGTCGCCGGTGAGCGTCTTCAGGAAGGCCACGATTTCGGCGTTTTCTTCCTTGGTAAAATTGCGACCCAGCTGGATTCGACCCATGGTTTCCACAGCCTGCGACAGCGTCTTGGCTTCACCATCATGGAAGTACGGATAGGTGAGTTCGATGTTACGCAAGGTTGGGACCTTGTAGTTGAAGCGGTCGGCATCCTTGCCGGTTACAGCGGCACGGCCATCGGCAGAACCCTTGTACGGCTCGACAACACCCATCTTCTGGAAGGAGTTACCACCAACAGCCGGACCATTATGGCAGGCCACGCAACCGCTGTTCTTGAACAGTTCGTAGCCCTTAAGCTCCTGGGCCGTGATGGCGTTCTTGTCGCCCTTGAGCCACTGGTCAAAGCGCGAGTTGGGCGTAACAAGTGTTTCTTCGAAAGCAGCGATTGCCTTGGTGACTTCATCAATGGTGATCTTGTCGGTGCCAAAGACTTTCTTGAACTCTTCGACATAGCCCGGGATGGTCTGCAGTGTCTTAACCGCCAGCTCGTGGGTAAAGCCCATTTCACCCGGGTTAGCGATCGGGCCGCCGGCCTGGGCCTTCAGGTCAGAAGCGCGACCATCCCAGAACTGGGCGACGTTAAGGCTGGAGTTCAACACGGTCGGCGCGCTGATCGGACCCTGATTCCAATTATGACCAATCGAGGTCTTCAGGTTATCGGTACCGCCCATCGAGAGGTTGTGACACGAGTTACAGGAAATAAAACCCGACTTCGACAAACGTGGATCAAAGTACAGCTGCATACCCAACTGCACAAGCGCCGGATTGGCGACGTTGGGTGCGTTGATTGGCTGAATCGGTTCATCGGTCATTGGCTTACCGGCCGATGCAGATTTAGGGGCGTCGGTCTTCTGACCGCAGCCCACCATGGCGGCAATGGCAGCCGTGAGGACGAGGGTGGCAAACTTATGTTTCATTGCGGTATTCCTTTTCAAATTTCGTACCTGCTTTGTACCAGCGCCCCGAGAAAAACTCTTTGATCTGGATCAATGTTGCTCATTCGTTTTGGCTATACGTCTGATCAACATTTCCTATGCGTCTTTTGCGTGCGGGAGCGCTATGCTGTAAGGCTAAGGAGCGCCATCCGCATGAAACTTATCGAACTTCGTTATCTAGTTGCCCTAGCCCGTGAAGGCAGTTTCAGTCGTGCGGCTCATGCGTGCTCTGTCAGCCAGCCCACACTCAGCATGGCTGTGGCACGGCTGGAAGACGAGCTGGGCGTACACTTGTTCGAACGCGGCAAGAACTTCGTCAGCCCGACCCCCGTGGGTGAACGTATTGTTGCGCAGGCCCAGAAAACACTGGATGAAGCACACAAGATCACCCAGCTGGCGACTGATGGCCGCAACCCTCTGGAAGGTCCTTTACGTCTGGGTGTCATCCATACTATCGGCCCCTACCTACTGCCCCAACTGGTGCAGTCGCTGAAAAGCGTGGCACCAGCCATGCCGCTACTCATTGAAGAAAACATGACGGCCAATCTGTCGCGTATGCTGCTCGACAACGAGGTGGACGTGTTGATTGTGGCGCTACCTTTCGATGTGCCCGGTGTGCTGACTCGCCCGCTATACGATGAACGATTCCAGGTGATTGTGCCGCACGGCCACAAGTGGGAAGGCCGTGCCGAAATTCCGGCCGAGGAAATCGCCGATGAAGAAGTACTGCTGCTCAAGGCCGGCAACTGCTTCCGGGATCAGGTTCTGGACGCCTGCCCCCAGGTGAGCGAACCAGAAAGTGAAGTGCGTCTGGGGCACTCAATCGGCACCATCCGCTGCATGGTGGCCTCCGGTCTAGGCATTTCCGTACTACCTGAAGGCGCATTGCTTGGACCCTACAACAATGACCTCGTGACCATTATTCCTTTCCAGTCGCCAGCACCATCGCGCAGAGTTGCCCTGGCGTGGCGACCCGGTTTTGTAAGGCCACAGGCGATTGATGCACTACTGGATGCAATTCGTAAGATCGACAGTCCGGCGTATCATTTTCTGTAAGCCACCCTTTTGGACATGACCATGGGAGTATGTGATGAGCACGAAAAAATGCTGTCATAGCAAACCACGTTGCAAAGATTGCCCTTTAAGGAAGAAGAAATGAATCAATGCAAACGCCCGCTTCAAATACTGATATGTGTGCTGCTGCTATCTGTGGGGATGGCCACAAGTGCGCTGGCGGCCGGCAATACGCTGGACATTACGGTCAAGGGCGTGCGCGACGATCAGGGCATGGTACGGGCCGGCATTTACAACTCGGCTGACACCTTCCCGAAGGAAGGCAAGGCGATGGCTAGGACTGCAGCGCCTGCCAAGGCTGGTAACGTGGCGCTACAGTTCACGGATTTGCCTCCGGGAAAATACGCGGTGATTCTGTACCACGACGAAAATAACGATGGTCAGATGGATAAGCGCTTCGGCATGATCCCGATTGAAGGTTATGGCCTGTCGAACAACATCAAAGCGAGTGGCAAGCCCTCGTTTGACGAGTGCGCTTTCGAGATACCCCCTACCAAAGCCCAGACCATTGATCTGCGTTACTGATTGCTTTGCTGCCGTTTAATCAGGACGGCCGCACCGTCTTCTCGTAAAATGCGGGAATGACACATGCCGCGCCACCGCCCAAGCTGACCCAGTACCTGCGACTGATGCGGGCGCACCGCCCGATCGGTACGCTGCTGCTGCTTTGGCCGACCTATTGGGCGCTGTGGCTGGCGGCAGATGGCACACCGCCCCTGTTGGTATTGGTGATTTTTACGCTGGGTACGTTTTTTATGCGCTCTGCCGGCTGCGTGATCAACGATCTCGCCGACCGCAAATTTGATGGGCACGTGGCGCGCACCAAGGACCGGCCGCTGGTAGCCGGTTGGGTGACACCGCGCGAAGCCCTAGCGGTATTTGTGGTGCTGGTAACACTCGCCGCAGTCACGGTGCTCCCGATCATGAGCCCGCTACTGCTTGTACTGGCGCTGATTGCCGTTTTTCTGGCGGCGTCATATCCGTTCACCAAACGTTTTCTGGCGATTCCTCAGGGGTATCTGGGCATCGCCTTTGGCTTCGGGATCCCCATGGCGTTTGCCGCGATTGACCACACGGTGCCGGCGGAAGCCTGGTGGCTGCAATTGGCGAACATTTTCTGGGCGGTGGCCTATGACACCGAGTATGCGATGGTGGACCGACCGGACGATCTGAAGATTGGCATCAAAACGTCGGCGATTACCTTTGGCCGTTTTGATGTAACAGCGATCATGCTGTGTTACACAGCAACACTGCTGATTCTGGCCGGCGTCGGTGTCTCTCTGGCGCTCGGCTGGCCATACTGGAGCGGGCTACTGTTTGCCACCGGCATTGCGCTGTATCACTACACGCTGATACGTGACCGGGACACAGCGCGCTGCTTTGCCGCTTTTATGCATAACAACTGGTTTGGTGCCGCAGTCTTTGCCGGCATTCTGCTCGATACGCTGATCTGACCTGCGGATAAATCACCCCATGAACTATCACGACCTACGCGACTTCATTGCCCAGCTGGAACAGATGGGTGAACTGAAACGAATCACCGTACCGGTGAGCCCACATCTGGAGATGACGGAGATCTGCGACCGGGTGTTGCGCGCAGGCGGGCCGGCGATTCTTTTTGAGAATCCCACCGGATTTAACACGCCAGTTTTGGGCAACCTGTTCGGCACAGTTCGCCGTGTGGCACTGGGCATGGGACAGGATGTGGCGACCGAAGCCGAGGCGCTGGCCAAACTGCGTGAAGTGGGCAAGGTACTGTCGGTACTAAAAGAGCCAGAACCTCCCAAAGGCTTTAAGGATGCCTGGGAAAAGCTGCCGTTGCTCAAACAGGTGCTGACGATGTCACCAAAGCTGGTGTCTTCGGCACCATGCCAGGAAGTCGTCCTGGAAGGCAAGGATGTGGATCTCTCCCGTCTGCCGATTCAGCATTGCTGGCCGGGCGATGTGGCACCGCTGGTGACCTGGGGTCTGACTGTGACGCGTGGGCCGAACAAGACGCGGCAAAATCTGGGCATCTACCGCCAGCAGCTTCTGGGACCCAATAAGCTGATCATGCGCTGGCTGGCGCATCGCGGCGGCGCCCTGGATTTCCGCGATCATCAACTGGCCAATCCGGGAGAACCGTTCCCGGTGGCGGTGGTGCTGGGCTGCGACCCGGCGACGATTCTGGGTGCCGTAACGCCCGTGCCAGATACGCTCTCGGAGTATCAATTTGCCGGACTGCTGCGCGGCAAGAAAACCGAACTGGTGAAGTGCCTGGGTTCCACATTACAGGTACCCGCCTCTGCCGAGATCGTTCTTGAAGGCGTGATTCATCCAAATGAGATGGCCCTGGAAGGCCCGTACGGTGACCACACGGGGTATTACAACGAACAGGCCGAGTTCCCGGTGTTTACGGTTGAGCGCATGACCATGCGCAAGAACCCGATCTACCACTCCACCTATACCGGCAAACCACCTGATGAACCGGCCATGCTTGGTGTGGCGCTGAATGAAGTGTTTGTGCCGCTGCTACAAAAACAGTTTCCGGAAATCACCGATTTCTATCTGCCACCGGAAGGCTGCTCTTATCGGCTAGCCGTGGTGAGCATTCGTAAACAATATGCCGGGCATGCGCGCCGGGTGATGATGGGCGTATGGAGTTTCTTGCGTCAGTTCATGTACACCAAGTTCATTATCGTGGTGGATGACGATGTGAACATTCGTGACTGGAAAGAAGTGATCTGGGCGATGACCACGCGCATGGATGCGACCCGCGATACGATGCTGGTGGACAATACCCCGATCGATTATCTGGACTTTGCCTCACCGGTGGCTGGCCTGGGCAGCAAGATGGGGCTGGATGCCACCAACAAGTGGCCCGGTGAAACGAATCGCGAATGGGGTACGCCCATTACGCACGACCCAGCCGTTAAAGCACGTGTTGATGCCATGTGGGCGGAGCTGGGGCTTTAAGCCTTAGCCCGTTGTTTAGGCAGCAGGCAATTCGCGCTTGCTGCCATCGGCATTCAGCGCTACGTAGGTAATGAGCGCTTCGGTCACTTTAACCGTGACCGGATTATCCGGATGCCGCTCAGCGTACATCTGCACTTTGATAGTGACCGAGGTTCTGCCGCGTTTTTCAACTTCGGCAAAGAAGGTGACGATGTCACCAATCGACACCGGCTGATGGAACTGAATGGTGTTCACAGCCACCGTGGCAATACGGCCACGCGCGACCTTGTGGCCCAGAACGGCACCGGCCAGGTCAATATGACCCATTGTCCACCCGCCAAAGACATCGCCATACATGTTGGCATCTGACGGCATGGGAATGACCTTGAGCACAGGTGGCAGGTCGGGCAAGGTGCAGGGGGTATCGATCATGGCATTCACGCTATAAAGATTTAAACTACGGGTGTTATTTTAAAGTCATCAAGGCAAAAACGCATGTCGCGTCATGGAAATAAACCGGTCGGCCCTGCCAGCAACGAGCCCTTACACGTCTGGACAACTCTGAAATCGCTGCTGCCCTGGCTCTGGGCCTACCGCGGCCGCATGATTGCGGCTTTTGGCTGCCTGCTCCTAGCCAAGTTGGCGAGCGTTTATGTGCCAATTGTCTTCAAGAATATGATCGACAACCTGAGCGGCACTCAGGATATTGTTCTGGTGTTGCCGATTGGTTTGTTGTTGCTTTACGGCTTCTCGCGTCTGGCCAGCACCGGCTTTAGCGAACTACGCGAAATTCTTTTTGTGCGCGTGACGCAACAGGCGATTCGACGGATTGCGCTGTCTGTCTTCACTCACTTGCATAACCTGTCTCTGCGCTTTCACCTGGAGCGCCAGACCGGTGGCGTGTCACGCGACATTGATCGCGGCACCCGTGCCATCTCTAACCTGATTAGCTACACACTATATTCCATATTACCCACACTGATTGAGCTGCTTCTGGTGATGGGTGTACTGGCCTACAAATACGACCAGGTGTTTGTGTGGATTACGCTGGCTTCGATTGTCTGTTACGTGGCATTCACGGTGGTGATCTCCAACTGGCGCATTCACATTCGCCGCGCGGTGAACGAAGCAGACTCGGCGGCCAATACGCGCGCTATCGACAGCCTGATCAACTATGAAACGGTGAAGTATTTTAATAACGAAGCCTTCGAGCTTAATCGCTACGATGAAGCCATGCGCCGCTGGGAAGATGCTTCTGTGCGTAGCCAGATGACCCTAACGATGTTGAACATGGGGCAGCAGCTGATTATTGTGATCGGCCTGGTGGCCATGATGTGGCACGCCGCCCAGGGCGTCGTCGCCGGCTCGATGACGGTGGGTGACCTGGTGCTGGTGAACGCGTTTCTGATTCAGCTGTATATGCCGCTTAATTTCTTCGGCGTGGTTTACCGCGAGATCCGCCAGGCGCTGACCGATATTGAACGCATGTTCGGCTTGCTCAATACACAGCGTGAAATCATCGACGCCCCTGATGCTCGCGCACTACCGGGAGCGCCGATTAGCGTGTTCTTCGATAGCGTGGATTTTGCCTACGACCCGGCAAGGCCGATCCTGAGTAATGTGTCTTTTGAAATCCCTGCGGGAAAAACCGTGGCTGCTGTCGGACACTCGGGTGCCGGCAAATCAACATTGGCGCGCCTCATCTATCGTTTTTATGATGTTACGGGCGGCCGCATTCTGATGAACGGGATTGATGTCCGCAAGATTGAGCAAAGCAGCCTACGCGGCGGCATCGCCATCGTGCCGCAGGATACGGTGCTCTTTAACGACACGCTCTACTACAACATTCTCTACGGCAATCCTGCAGCCACTCGTGAGCAGGTGATTGCAGCGGCAAAGGCTGCACATTTGCATGAGTTTGTTGAAACGTTGCCGGATGGCTACGACGCCAAGGTGGGCGAACGCGGTCTCAAACTTTCTGGCGGTGAGAAGCAACGCGTCGCGATTGCCCGGGCGCTCCTGAAAAATCCACCCATCCTAGTATTTGATGAAGCAACTTCGGCACTGGATTCCAAAACCGAAAAAGCCATTCAGGCGAGCATGGAAGTGGCTGCGCGCGGCCGCACGACATTGATTATTGCCCATCGCTTATCCACCGTAATGAATGCGGACGAAATTATCGTACTCGATGCCGGGCGCATTGTAGAGCGTGGGCGCCATGCCGCACTCCTAGCAGCGAATGGTCTCTATGCACAGATGTGGGCACTCCAACAACAAGATCGTGAAACTGAATAAGCGCTGTGTCACAAACCCCAAGTAGAATGTCGATTCCGTTTTACCTGCAATGTTTTGCTTTAATTTGAAGGATTACTTTTATGGCGTTACTCACTTCTCAACTCACCGATGTTCAGGCCAAGGTGCTGGGCGCAGTTGCCAACCGCCCAGGCACACTGATCTGGATGGGTTTACTGATGATCGTTCTGGGCACCATTGGTATCATGGCAGAAACGCTGTTCTCCATCGCTTCGATCAGCCTGGTGGGCGGCTTTGCGCTGGCCGCCGGCATTATGCAGGCACTGCATGCACTCCAAGCCAAGGGCTGGAAGTCGGTATCGATCCAGATGGTGTTTGCCCTGATCTATATCGCGATTGGCGTGATCGTTTGGGTATCGCCTGCTGCCGCACTGGAAGGCGTGACACTGTATCTGGCGACCCTGTTTTTTGCCACGGGTGTACTGCGTCTGATGACGGCATTCCAGCATACGGCCTTTAGCGGCTGGTTCATGCCATTGGTATCGGCAGCCTTGTCGATTCTGCTGGGCGGCCTGATCCTTGCTGGTTGGCCAGATAACAGTACCTGGGTGCCAGGCATGCTGATTGCAATTGAATTGCTGCTACAAGGCTGGTCGATATTCTTCCTGGGCATTGCTGCCAAAAAAGCAGTACGCTAGTCATCATCAGAAATTCTGCAACCGTGAAGCCTGCGGGCTGCAATAAAAAACCCAGCCGAGGCTGGGTTTTTTATTGGGTACTGACTTAACTTTTGGTTAAGCAGCGGCCTCTTCTGTTTCAACCGCTTCGACACCTTCCGGACGGTCAACCAGTTCTACGTAGGCGATCGGTGCATTGTCGCCTGGGCGGAAGCCGGCTTTCAGAATACGGGTGTAGCCACCTGGACGTGCCTGGTAACGAGGGCCGAGTTCGTTGAAGAGCTTAACAACCATTTCGCGATCACGCAGACGGGCAAATGCCAGACGGCGGTTTGCCAGCGTCGGGGCCTTAGCCAGGGTGATGATCGGTTCAACGACGCGACGTAGTTCCTTGGCTTTAGGCACGGTTGTGCGAATAGCTTCGTAACGCAGCAGGGCGTTGGTCAGGTTGCGCAACATAGCCAGACGGTGGCTGCTGGTGCGATTCAGTTTGCGAAGACCATGACGGTGACGCATGATGAGTTCCTTTCGTTAATCCGGCGATCAGTTACGCTCGAGACCGGCCGGTGGCCAGTTGTCGAGGCGCATACCCAAGGTAAGGCCACGCGAAGCGAGGACATCCTTGATTTCGTTGAGCGACTTGCGACCCAGGTTCGGGGTCTTGAGCAGCTCGTTTTCAGTACGCTGAATCAGGTCGCCGATGTAATAGATGTTTTCAGCCTTCAGGCAGTTGGCCGAGCGCACTGTGAGCTCAAGGTCGTCGACCGGCTTGAGCAGCACAGGGTCGATCGGTGCCGACTTGCCACCGTCAGCACCATTGGTGGTGCCTTCGAGGTCTGCAAACAGCGACATCTGATCGATGAGAATGCGTGCAGCAACGCGCACGGCTTCTTCAGGATCGATAACGCCGTTGGTTTCAATATCCATTACCAGCTTGTCGAGGTCAGTACGCTGTTCGACACGGGCGGCTTCTACCGAGTAAGCAACACGGCGTACCGGGCTGAAGCTGGCGTCCAGCATCAGATGACCGATAACTTTGTGCTCTTCAGCTTGCTTGCGCTGGTTGGCAGGCACATAACCACGGCCTTTTTCAACCTTGATTTCCATGTCCAGCTTGCCGCCGGCATGAATGTGCGCCAGTACGTGGTCCGGGTTGATGATTTCTACATCATGCGGTACTTCGATATCCGAAGCGCGCACAACGCCTTCACCCGACTTGCTGACCTTGACCACAACTTCGTTGCGGCTGTGCAGTTTGAACACAACGCCCTTCAGGTTGAGGAGCAGGTCAACAACGTCTTCCTGAACGCCGTCGATGGTGGAGTACTCGTGTACAACACCGTCGATCTTGACTTCGGTCGGCGCGTAGCCTTCCATGGAAGACAGCAGGATACGACGCAGTGCATTACCCAGCGTATGACCATAACCACGCTCGAACGGTTCCATGACCACTTTGGCGTGAACCGGAGAGATGGTCTGGACATCGATGCTGCGCGGCTTCAATAGTGCATTTCCTTGCATGAGCGATTCCTGTTTAAGATTCAAAAGTAAGCTGAAAACTCAGTGAGCCTTAAGGCTTACTTCGAATACAGTTCGATGACGAGGCCTTCGTTGAGGGTCGGCGACAGTTCCGAGCGCTGTGGCATAGCCTTGAAGGTTGCCTTACCAGCCTTGGTGTCTACCGAAACCCACTCTGGGAAACCACGGCTTTCGGCAGCTTCAAGTGCAGCCTTAACACGCAGTTGACCACGCGAAGCTTCAGTCAGCTCAATCGTATCGCCCGGTTTGAGGCTGTACGAAGGAATGTTGACGCGCTTGCCATTAACCAGAACACCATTGTGGCGAACCAGTTGACGCGCCTCAGCACGCGAACCAGCAAAGCCGATACGATAGGTGGTTGCGTCCAGACGGGCTTCCAGCAGTTGCAACAGGTTTTCACCGGTCTGACCCTTGCGGCGATCAGCCTCGAAGAAAATCTTGCGGAACTGGCCTTCCAGCACGCCGTAGATGCGACGGATCTTCTGCTTGGCGCGCAGGTGCACACCATAGTCAGACAGACGGGCACCCGAACGCTGACCATGTTGGCCAGGTGCGTACGCACGGCGCTCGATGGCGCACTTGTCACTGAAACATTTTTCAGCTTTGAGGAACAGCTTTTCGCCTTCGCGGCGGCACTGACGGCATTTAGGATCTAGATTACGAGCCATGTCAGGTTCTCCTTAAATACGGCGCTTTTTCGGAGGACGGCAGCCGTTGTGCGGCACCGGTGTCACATCCGAAATTGCAGTGATCTTGATTCCCAGTGCGTTCAGTGCACGCACAGCCGATTCACGGCCTGGGCCTGGACCCTTGATGCGGACTTCAAGGTTCTTGATGCCGCATTCCTGGGCCACTTTACCGGCTGCTTCAGCAGCAACCTGAGCAGCAAACGGGGTCGACTTACGTGAGCCCTTGAAGCCGGCGCCACCTGAAGTTGCCCACGACAGTGCATTGCCCTGGCGATCGGTAATGGTGATGATAGTGTTATTGAACGATGCGTGAACGTGAACGATCCCGTCGGCGATGTTCTTTTTAATCTTTTTACGAACTTTAGTCGATGTCTTGGCCATCTCTGGTGCCTTTCCTTATCGATTACTTCTTACCAGCGATCGCGGCCTTGCGCGGACCCTTACGGGTACGGGCATTGGTACGCGTGCGCTGACCACGGCAAGGCAGACCCTTACGGTGGCGGAAACCACGGTAGCAGCCAAGATCCATGAGGCGTTTGATGTTCATGGTGACTTCGCGGCGCAGGTCACCTTCGACGGTGAACTTAGCTACTTCGTCACGCAGACGCTCCATATCCGCATCGGTCAGATCTTTGATCTTTGACGTCCGCGTAACGCTGGCAGCGTCACAGATTTTCTGTGCACGTGTACGACCGATGCCAAAGATGGCAGTCAGTGCGATTTCGGCATGTTGATGGTTGGGAATATTTACCCCAGCAATACGAGCCATTGAGTATCCTCAGTCTCTACTGAACTTGAACAATTGCGTCAATGACGCAATTAACCCTGACGCTGCTTGTGGCGTGGATCGGTGCAAATCACACGAACCACACCTTTGCGGCGGATGATCTTGCAGTTCCGGCAGATGCGCCGTACCGAAGCCAAAACTTTCATTACCTACTCCTTTATATCGACATTCAGCCCAGCCGTGGCTTCCTGTCGGGTTCTTGCGTAGAGATTTAAAACAAAAAACGATTACTGCGTTGATCGGTATGTCTAGATAGCGATTTACCGGCTACCTAAGCCGCCCTTGAAGTTTGCCTTCTTCAGGAGGTTTTCATACTGATGCGACATTGCAAAAGCCTGCACCTGGGACATGAAGTCCATAGTGACGACCACAATAATGAGCAGCGAGGTGCCGCCAAAGTAGAACGGCACGTTCCACTTGAGAATCAGGAACTCCGGCAACAGACAGACGATGGTGATGTACACGGCACCGATCAGTGTGAGGCGGGTCAGAATTTTTTCGATATAACGCGAGGTTTGCTCACCCGGGCGAATGCCTGGAATGAATGCACCACTCTTCTTCAGGTTGTCCGAGGTTTCACGGGTGTTAAATACCAGGGCCGTGTAGAAGAAGCAGAAGAATACAATAGCTGCTGCATAAAACAGGATGTAAAGCGGCTGTCCTGGCGACAGACCGTTAGCAATATCCTTGAGCCACAGCATGTTCTCGCCGGAACCAAACCAGCCTGCCAGCGTTGCCGGGAACAGAATGATCGACGAGGCGAAGATAGGCGGGATAACGCCAGCCATGTTGAGCTTGAGCGGCAGGAACGACGACTGACCACCGTAGAGCTTGTTGCCCACTTGACGCTTGGCGTAGTTCACCAGAATGCGGCGTTGACCACGTTCAACGAACACAACGAATGCGGTCACGACAACGACGATGGCAACGATAACAATTGCCGTCAGCGGGTTCATGGCACCGGTACGGACCAGTTCCAGAATGCCCCCCAGCGAGCCCGGCAGGCCTGCGGCGATACCGGCGAAGATGATGATCGAGATGCCATTTCCCAGACCACGTTCTGTGATCTGCTCACCCACCCACATGAGGAAAATGGTACCGGTGACCAGGGTAATCACGGTTTCAAGGCGGAAGCCCATGCCGGGATCAAGCACGAGGCCTGGCTGCGCTTCGAGGGCAACTGCAATGCCGAGCGCCTGGAAGAAAGCCAGAACGACGGTGCCGTAGCGGGTGTACTGCGAAATCTTGTGTTGTCCAGCCTGACCCTCTTTCTTCAGAGATTCGAGCGCAGGACTCGCCACAGTCATCAATTGCATGATGATCGATGCGGAGATGTAGGGCATGATGCCCAGTGCAAACACGGTAAAGCGAGACAGCGCACCACCGGAGAACATGTTGAACATGCCGAGGATGCCGTCTTTCTGACGAGAAAACAGATCGGACAGCACCGACGGGTCAATTCCCGGTACGGGAATGTGCGCGCCGATGCGATACACGATGAGCGCACCCAGCAGGAACATCAAGCGACGCTTGAGTTCCCCGTGTTTGCTACCCTGCGTGAGTGCGTTTTGCTGCATGTCCGATCAGTTCCTGTATGACTTAAGCTGCTTCGATCGAGCCGCCAGCGGCTTCGATGGCTGCCTTGGCGCCCTTGGTGGCGCTGATGCCCTTGAGCACAACCTTGCGGCTGATTTCACCGGACAGCACAACCTTGGCCGACAGCGCCAGCGACGATACAACGCCACACTGCTTGAGCACGGCCAGGTCGACATCGTCAACCGGCATGTTCTGCAGATCGCTGAGGCGAACTTCAGCAACACGTGCACGCGTCAGCGAAACGAAACCACGCTTCGGCAGACGACGATGCAGCGGCATTTGACCGCCTTCGAAACCAACCTTGTGGTAACCGCCGGTACGCGACTTCTGACCTTTGTGACCACGGCCCGAAGTTTTGCCCAGACCGCTGCCGATGCCACGGCCAACGCGCTTTGCAGCGTGTTTGGCACCAGCACCCGGTTTAATGGTATTGAGTTCCATAGCTTCCTCTTAGACGCTTTCGCTCTTCACGAGGTATTGAACCTTGTGAATCATGCCGCGGACGGCCGGGGTGTCTTCCAGCACAGCGGTCGAGTTAACACGGCCCAGACCCAGACCACGCACAGTAGCGCGGTGATCTTGCTTGGTGCCGATAACGCTCTTGACGAGCGTAACCTTGAGTTTTTTATTCGACATGACTTACCCCAGAATTTCTTCAACGGACTTGCCGCGCTTGGCAGCAACTTCCGAAGGTGTGTTCATGGCCTTCAGACCATTCAGGGTTGCGCGAATGACGTTGTACGGGTTGGTCGAGCCAAGGCACTTGGCAACGACGTTGGTGATACCAACAACTTCAAACACGTTACGTACTGCACCACCGGCGATGATCCCGGTACCTTCCGGTGCCGGCTGAATGATCACCTTGGCCGCGCCGTGACGGCCGATCAGCGTGTGCTGCACGGTACCATTCTTCAGCGAAACCTTGAACAGTTGGCGACGGGCTTCGTCCATGGCCTTTTGAACTGCCAGTGGCACTTCGCGAGCCTTGCCCTTGCCCATGCCGACACCACCGTCACCGTCACCGACCACAGTCAGTGCGGCGAAGCTCATGATACGGCCACCCTTTACGGTCTTGCTTACGCGGTTGATGGCAACCATCTTCTCGCGCAGGCCTGACTCATCACGCTCTTCCGCTTGTTGCGGTTTGCGACTTTGTGCTTTCGCCATAGTTATCCTCGATTCCTACGCGGCTTAGAACTTAAGACCGTTTTCACGGGCAGCTTCAGCCAGAGCTTTAACGCGGCCGTGGTACTTGAAACCCGAGCGGTCAAAAGCTACTTCTTCGATACCTGCCTTGCGGGCACGTTCGGCAACCAGCTTGCCAACCGTTTGTGCAGCAGCAACGTTACCGCCGTTAGGAACATCCTTACGGATTTCCGTTTCAACGGTGGAGGCAGCAGCCAGAACCTTGCCACCACAAGCCGAGATGACTTGGGCGTAGATGTGCTGGTTGGTGCGGAAAACGCTCAGGCGCACGGCCTTCAGGCCAGCGATGCGGGCACGTGCCTGACGGGCACGGCGCAGACGCGACTGTTTCTTATCTTTCATGAGGCACCCTTACTTCTTCTTGGTTTCCTTGAGGATGACGACCTCATCGGCATAACGCACACCCTTGCCCTTGTAAGGCTCTGGCTTGCGGTAAGCACGAATTTCGGCAGCAACCTGACCTACTTGTTGCTTGTCGATCCCCTTGATCAGGACTTCGGTTTGCGACGGGGTTTCCACTTTGACGCCAGCAGGCATCTTGTGGGCAACCGGGTGCGAGAAACCGAGCGAAAGGTTCAGTGTGTCACCCTGGGCAGCGGCACGATAGCCCACGCCAACCAGTGTGAGTTTCTTTTCGAAACCCTGGGACACGCCATTGACCAGATTGGCCAGCAGTGCGCGTGTGGTGCCCGACAGTGCGTTTGCATTTTCTGCGCCTGCAACTGCCTTAACAACCAACTGCTCACCTTCGACCAACACGTCAACTGCCGGGTTACGGTTCAGCGTCAGCGAACCCAGCGGGCCCTTGACGGTGACGTTGTTACCAGCAAGATTGACTTCAACACCTTTAGGCAGTGCGATTGGATTCTTAGCTACACGAGACATGTCGAATCCTCCCTTACGCCACGTAGCAGAGCACTTCGCCGCCGACATTGGCTGCACGGGCGCTACGATCAGTCATCACACCTTGCGGGGTCGAGACGATTGCAATGCCCAGGCCATTCATGACGCGGGGAATGTCAGCAGACGGTTTGTAAACACGCAGGCCAGGGCGTGAGACGCGTTCAATGCGCTCAATCACCGGACGACCAGCGTAATACTTCAAACCAATTTCTAGTTCCGGCTTGGCAGCTTCACCACGCACGGCAAAATCCTCAACGTAACCTTCATCCTTGAGCACTTTTGCAACAGCGACTTTAAGCTTGGAGGAGGGCATACGCACCACCAGCTTTTGTGCCATTTGCGCATTGCGGATGCGGGTCAGCATATCGGCGATCGGATCACTCATTGCCATATCAAATCCTCCTGCTTACCAGCTGGCCTTGATCACGCCCGGGATTTCTCCCTTAAAGGCGAGCTCACGGATCTTATGACGACACAGACCGAACTTGCGGAATGTGCCACGGGGACGGCCCGTCAACTGACAGCGGTTGCGGGTACGGGTTGGGTTAGCGTTGCGCGGCAGTTGCTGCAGCTTCAGGCGGGCTTCATAACGCACTTCGTCGGTTTGCGACTGGTCGTTAATGATTGCCTGGAGGGCTTCACGCTTCTTGGCGAATTTCGCAACAAGAGCGCGACGCTTCGCTTCACGATTGATCAGGGCTGTTTTGGCCATAATCGCCTCAATTCTTGAAAGGGAACTTGAAGGCAGTCAGCAAAGCCTTAGCTTCGCTGTCATTCTTCGCGGTTGTCGTGATGCTGATATTCATCCCGCGCAGAGCATCGATCTTGTCGTACTCGATTTCCGGGAAAATAATCTGCTCTTTGACACCCATGTTGTAGTTGCCACGGCCATCAAAACCCTTGCCCTGAATACCACGGAAGTCACGCACACGCGGCAGCGCCACGGTGACCAGACGATCCAGGAATTCGAACATGCGCGGACCGCGCAGGGTGACCATGCAACCAATCGGGTAGTTATCGCGGATCTTGAAACCAGCGATGGACTTACGCGACAGGGTAACTACAGGCTTTTGGCCAGCAATTTTGGCCAGGTCGGAAACGGCGTGCTCAAGCACCTTCTTGTCAGCAACCGCTTCACCCACACCCATGTTCAGGGTGATTTTGGTGATGCGCGGCACTTCCATAGGCGACTTGAAGCTGAATTCTTTCATCAGCGCCGGGGCAACCGTGTTTTTGTAAAAATCTTGCAAACGTGACATGCGGATCCCCTTATGCCTCTACCTGTTCGCCGTTCGACTTGAACACGCGAACCTTGCGACCATCTTCGAGCACCTTGAAGCCGACGCGGTCACCCTTGCCTGCTTTGGCATTCCAAAGAGCCAGGTTGGAAACCTGAATCGGCATATCCTTGTCTACAAGACCACCTGGCGTACCCAGCATTGGGTTCGGCTTGGTTGCTTTCTTGACACGGTTGATGCCTTCTACAACAACGCGGTCTGCGTCGACACGGAGAACAACGGTGCCACGACGGCCCTTGTCCTTACCGGTGGTGACGATGACTTCGTCGCCTTTACGAATCTTATCCATTTGGCGGCTTCCTTATAGGACTTCAGGAGCGAGCGAAACGATCTTCATGAAACGCTCCGAGCGCAGCTCACGGGTCACCGGCCCGAATATACGGGTACCGATGGGTTCGAGCTTGTTGTTCAGCAGGACGGCGGCATTGCCATCAAACTTAACGAGCGAACCATCGGGGCGGCGAACACCCTTGGCGGTGCGAACGACGACGGCGTTGTAGACGTCACCCTTCTTCACGCGACCACGCGGCGCTGCATCTTTGATCGACACCTTGATGATGTCGCCAATGCCAGCATAACGGCGCTTTGAGCCGCCCAGCACTTTGATACACATTACAGAACGAGCGCCAGTGTTATCGGCGACGTCCAGTTTGGATTGCATCTGAATCATCATTAACTCCAACTTGTCCCGCTACCAACATATGGCGCACGGGCAGTCTTGGGTTTCAACACTTGCCGCAGCCCCGATTGCACAGTTGTGCAATGCAAGATCACGGCGAAAGAGGCCGGATTATAGCGAACTAATCCGGCCGTTGCAAGAGGCAAAATGAATTTTGCCTCTTTTTTCTTACAGAACCTCGGCGCGCTCCAGCAACTTGGCAATTTGCCAGGTCTTGGTGCGAGACATTGGGCGGCACTCAACGATTTGGACGAGATCACCTATCTTCGCATCGTTGTTGACATTATGCGCGTGATATTTCTTCGAGCGCGTGATGATCTTGCCGTACATCGGGTGCTTAACGCGACGCTCGACCAGCACGGTGGCTGTTTCTTGCATCTTATCGCTAACCACACGACCCACAAGGGTGCGGTTCATACCAGTCTTATCAGTCATGATTAGACCCTTTCACGGAGAATGGTGCGCACGCGAGCGATGTCGCGACGTACCTTGCCGAGCTGGCTGGTGTTGCTCAGCTGCTGGGTACCCTTCTGCATACGCAGAGAAAACTGGGCTTTCAGCAGGTCGAGCAGTTCTTGCTTGAGCTCGTCGTTCGATTTGTTTCTGAGTTCAGTTGCTTTCATCTCTTACCCCAGGTGGCGAGTAACGAAGATCGTGCGCAGTGGCAGCTTGGCAGCAGCCAGCTTGAATGCTTCACGAGCCAGCGCCTCATTGACGCCATCCATTTCGTACAGAACCTTACCCGGCTGAATTTCAGCAACGTAGTACTCCGGATTACCCTTACCGTTACCCATACGGACTTCGGCTGGCTTTTTGGAGATCGGTTTGTCCGGGAATACACGGATCCAGATACGACCGCCACGTTTGATGTGACGGGTCATGGCGCGACGAGCTGCCTCAATCTGGCGAGCCGTTAGACGGCCGCGATCAGTTGACTTCAGGCCGAATTCGCCGAAGGCAACGGTGGCACCGCGGGTCGCCAGGCCGGTGTTGCGGCCTTTCTGTTCCTTGCGGTATTTACGACGTGCGGGTTGCAGCATTATGCACCTGCCTTTCTAACACGCTTGGCGGCCGGCTTTTTGTCCGACTTGCCTTCATCATCACGTGGACGACGCGGCGCACGCTTTGGTTCTTCAACCACAGCAGGCTGCTCGCCCGGTGCCAGATGCTCGCCCTTATAGACCCAAACCTTGATACCGATCAGACCATAGGTCGTCATGGCTTCGGACGTTGCGTAGTCGATGTTGGCGCGCAGGGTGTGCAACGGCACACGACCTTCGCGGTACCATTCGGTACGGGCAATTTCAGCACCATTCAGACGGCCAGAGCTCATGATCTTGATGCCCTGGGCACCCAAACGCATGGCGTTCTGCATTGCACGCTTCATGGCACGACGGAACATGATGCGCTTTTCCAGCTGTTGCGCGATCGAGTCGGCGATCAGCTGAGCATCAGTTTCCGGCTTTCGGATTTCTTCGATCGAAACGTGAACAGGCACGCCCATGATCTTTTGCAGATCCGAACGCAGCTGATCAATTTCTTCGCCTTTCTTGCCAATCACCACACCCGGACGAGCCGAGAAAACGGTGACACGGGCGTTCTTGGCAGGACGCTCGATCAGAACCTTGCCCACAGATGCGTGAGCGAGCTTCTTCTTCAGGTAGACGCGGACTTTGTTGTCTTCAGCCAGCATGCCAGCGAAATCTTTATCGCTTGCATACCAACGGGAGCTCCAGTCACGGGTAACGCTGAGGCGGAAGCCAGTTGGGTGAATTTTCTGTCCCATAGCGATTCCTTAGTTGCCCACGGTCACGAAAACGTGACAGGTCGGCTTGGTGATACGGTTACCACGGCCCTTGGCGCGCGCTGTGAAGCGCTTGAGCACCATACCCTTTTCGACGTAGATGGTCTTGACGATCAGTTCATCAATGTCGGCACCTTCATTGTGCTCGGCATTGGCGATGGCTGATTCAATCACCTTCTTAACGATCAGGGCACCCTTTTTAGGGGAATATGCCAGGATGCTTAGAGCCTGGCCCACGGACTTGCCGCGAACGAGGTCAGCAACGAGACGGCCTTTTTGCGCCGAGAGGCGCACGCCGCGCAGTACAGCACGAGTTTCCATCATCGGCTCCTTACTTCTTGGCTTTCTTGCCGGCAACGTGACCCCTGAACGTACGCGTCAGGGAGAACTCGCCAAGCTTGTGGCCAACCATGTTTTCAGTCACAAACACGGGAACGTGCTGACGACCGTTATGAACCGCCAGTGTCAGACCGAGAAACTCGGGCAGCACTGTCGAACGACGAGACCAGGTCTTGATTGGGCGTTTGTCATTGCTGGCAATCGCTGCTTCGACCTTTTTGATGAGGTGCGCATCAACGAACGGACCTTTTTTCAGTGAACGAGTCATGGTCTATTCCTTATTTCTTGTGACGACGCTGCACGATCATGCTGGTCGTACGCTTGTTGCTACGGGTACGGTAACCCTTGGCTGGGGTACCCCATGGCGATACAGGTACGCGACCTTCGCCCGTACGACCTTCACCACCACCGTGCGGGTGATCGATTGGGTTCATGGCAACACCACGAACGGTCGGACGGATGCCGCGCCAACGGGTGGCACC
The DNA here is from genome assembly GCA_039805865.1 of Pseudomonadota bacterium. Lineage (GTDB taxonomy): Bacteria > Pseudomonadota > Gammaproteobacteria > Burkholderiales > Rhodocyclaceae > Fluviibacter. The sequence goes on from JBDLTI010000022.1 coordinate 25,421, forward strand.
GGCTTTACCCAGCTTACGCAGGTTGTTTTCTTCGTTGCTGACTTCGCCAATGGTTGCCCGACATTCAACGTGCACGCGGCGAACTTCGCCAGAGCGCAGACGAACCTGAGCATAGACACCTTCGCGGGCCATCAGCTGAACCGAAGCGCCAGCCGAGCGTGCCATTTGAGCACCCTTGCCTGGAATCATTTCGATACAGTGAATGGTCGTACCCACTGGGATGTTGCGGATTGGCAGTGCATTACCCGTTTTGATCGGCGCTTCCGAACCACTGATGATGGTTGCGCCAGCTTCCAGGCCACGCGGGGCAATGATATAACGACGCTCACCATCTGCATACAACACCAGAGCGATGTGCGCAGTACGGTTCGGGTCATACTCGAGGCGTTCGATCTTGCCAGGAATACCATCTTTGTTACGCTTGAAGTCAATCAGGCGGTAGTGTTGCTTCGAACCACCACCCTGGTGACGTACCGTGATACGGCCGTTGTTGTTACGACCGGCGTTCTTAGATTGTTTTTCCACGAGGGCTGCATGAGGGCGACCCTTGTGCAGATTTTCGTGAACAACCTTGACGACGCCACGACGACCTGGCGATGTCGGTTTGACTTTGACGAGTGCCATTATGCCACCCCTCCTTCAGCAAACTGGATCTCTTGACCCGGCTTCAGGCATACGAATGCCTTCTTCCAGCCCTTACGACGACCCGTGATCGCACCGCGACGCTTGACCTTGCCCTTAACATTCAGGACCTGAACAGCGTCAACTTCGACCTTGAAGAGCAGCTCAACAGCTGCCTTGATCTCCGGCTTAGTCGCGTCAGCGGCTACTTTGAAGACCACTTGATTGTTTTTGTCAGCAACGTAGGTAGCCTTTTCGGATACCTGGGGTGCCAGCAATACCTGTAACAGTCGTTCCTGGTTCATCCCCACATCTCCTCAAACTTAGCCACGGCATCGCGCGTTACCACGACTTTTGCGTAGCGAACGAGCGATACTGGATCGGTTTCCTTGGCTTCGAGCACCAGCACGTTAGGCAGGTTGCGCGACGAAAGCCACAGGTTTTCGTCCAGGTTATCCGTGATAACCAGCACTTGATCAAAGCCCATGTTCTTGACCTTCTGCGCGAACAGCTTGGTCTTAGGTGCTTCGACTGCGAATGCATCGACTACTGCCAGACGATCTTCGCGAACGAGCTGCGACAGAATGGTGGCCATACCGGCGCGATACATTTTGCGGTTAATTTTGTGTGCGTAGTTCTGCTCAGGCGAGTTCGGGAATGCGCGACCGCCTCCACGCCAGATCGGGCTAGACGTCATACCGGAACGGGCGTTACCCGTACCCTTTTGACGCCAAGGCTTGTGCGTGGTGTGCGCAACGTCGTCACGACCCTTTTGCTTCGAGTTGGCGCTACGGGCATTAGCTTGATAGCCAATCACCAGTTGATGCACCAGGTTCTCGTTGTATTCGCGACCGAACAGTACGTCCGAAGCTTGCAGACGGCTCGCTTCTTGACCTTGATCGTTAATAATCTTTAGTTCCATGGTATCCCCTTAGGCCTTAACGGCAGGACGTACAACAACGTCCGATCCGCGGGAGCCAGGAACGGCACCCTTGACGAGAAGGAGCTGACGCTCTGCGTCGACACGAACCACAACCAGGTTCTGAGCCGTACGCTGAACATCACCGAGGTGACCGGCCATGCGCTTACCCGGGAAAACACGACCCGGATCCTGCGCCATACCGATCGAGCCAGGCGCATTGTGCGACAACGAGTTACCGTGCGACGCGCGATTCGAGCTGAAGTGGTGGCGCTTGATGCCGCCAGCAAAGCCCTTACCGATCGTAACGCCGGTGATGTCGACCTTTTGGCCAGCTTCAAAAATGGTGACAGCAATGGCATCGCCCGGCTTGAAGCCGTCGAGCGCATCTGCTGCTACCGTGAATTCTTTTAGAACGCGCGAGGACTCAACACCAGCCTTTGCCAGGTGACCACTCAATGCCTTCGTCATGCGCGAAGCACGGCGTTGACCGAATGCAACCTGAACAGCGGCGTAGCCGTCCGTTTCGGGCGTCTTGATTTGTGCGACGCGATTGTTCGACACATCGAGCACCGTTACAGGGATAGAAGCACCATCCTCAGCAAAGATACGCGTCATGCCGACCTTGCGTCCTACAAGGCCTAGACTCATCTATTATTCTCCTAATCACCGGCTGCGATTGGCCGGCGTCGGTTTAGATACAACAGGAACTACATTGGCTCCGATTGCCCGGAGCCAGGAAAGCCGGAAACTATACTACGTTCCCGATATTACTGCAACTTGATTTCGACGTCGACGCCGGCTGGCAGATCCAGCTTCATCAGTGCATCAACCGTTTTGTCGGTTGGGTCAATGATGTCCATCAGGCGCAGGTGCGTACGGATTTCAAGCTGATCGCGCGACGTTTTGTTAACGTGTGGCGAACGCAGAATGTCAAAGCGTTGCTTACGAGTAGGCAGAGGAACCGGACCGCGAACAACAGCGCCAGTGCGCTTGGCGGTTTCGACGATTTCCTGTGCCGACTGATCGATCAAACGATAGTCATAAGCTTTCAGGCGAATACGGATTTTTTGGTTTTGCATGGTGACATCCAAAGAACAGTAAAAGAACAATTAAAGAACAGCGAGCGGCGCCCTATACAGAAGATTCTTACCTCTGCAAAGCCGCTCCCGGATACCGCCGGTTTGTGGCCGGGGCATCCGGTTAATCAGCGGAATTACTCGATGATTTTCGAGACGACGCCGGCGCCAACGGTACGGCCACCTTCGCGGATTGCGAAGCGCAGACCTTCTTCCATGGCGATCGGGTTGATCAGTTTCACGGTCATGCGGATGTTGTCACCCGGC